>NZ_JACGMO010000049.1:0-48360 GCF_015354745.1 Micromonospora sp. S-DT3-3-22 | reverse complement strand
CCGCAGCGCCGGCTGTGGTTTGTCGACCAGCTCGCCCCCTCCAGCGCCCCCTACAACATCGCGGTCGCGCACCGGCTGCGCGGCCCGCTGGACACCGGGGCGCTCGGCGCGGCGCTGCGGGCCGTGGCGACCCGGCACGACGTGCTGCGCTGGCGCATCCCGCAGACCGCCGGGGTGCCCTACGCGGTGTGCGAGGAGCCGACCGACGTGGCGGTGCCGGTGGTCGACCTGACCGGCCGCGCCGACGCCGAGGCCGAACTGGCCGGGATGCTCGCCGCCGGTGCCGCGCACGCCTTCGACCTGGCCACCGGACCGCCCTGGCAGGTGACCGTCTACCGGCTCGGCCCCGCCGAGCACGTGCTGGCGATGACCATGCACCACGCGGTCTTCGACGGCTGGTCCGAGGCCGTCCTCTACGCCGACCTGGCCACCGGGTACGCCCACGCCGTCGCCGGTGACCCGCCGGTGCTGCCGGCCCTGGCCGCCTCGTACGCCGACTACGCGGTGTGGCGCGACGCGCGGGACCGCCGGCAGGGCCCCGCCGACCTCACCTGGTGGGCGGAGCACCTGCGGGGTGTGCCGACCGTGCTGGACCTGCCCCGCGACCGTCCCCGCCCGGCGGTGCAGACGTACGCGGGCGCGGAGGCGGCGGTGACGCTGACCGCCACCGCCGACCGGGCGGTCCGGGACCTGGCCGAGCGGGGCGGCAGCACCGTCGCGGCGGTGCTGCTGGCCGGGTTCGCCGAACTGCTGCGCCGGCTCACCGGCGGCGACGACCACGTGGTCGGGGCGATCGTCGCGGACCGCCGGCTGGCCGCCTTCGACGACGTGGTCGGCTTCTTCATCGACACCGTCCCGGTGCGGCTGCGCACCGGCCCCGACGGCCCGGCCGGGGTGGGATTCGCCGAACTGGTCGACAGGTGCGCCGCCGAACTGCACGAGGCGACCGCCCACCCGGGCGCGCCGCTGGAGAAGCTCGTCGAGACCCTCGGCGTCGGCCGGGACACCTCCCGGGCACCCTTGGTGCAGGTGCTGTTCAACGTGCTCAACTTCACCGCGCCCCGGCTGACGCTGACCGGGCTGACCGCCGAGGCGCTGCCGGTGCCCAAGCCCGGCTCCCCGTTCGACATCACGGTCTACGTGGTGCAGCGCGACGGCCGGTGCGGGGTGGACGTGGTCTACAACCCGGACCTGTTCGACGCCGACCGGATCGACGCGCTCCTGGCCGACCTCGCCGACCTGGTCGGCGCGCTCGCCGCCGACCCCGACACCCCGGCCGGCGCGGTCGCCGCGGCGCTGCCCCGGCCGACCGTGCGGGTGGCGGCGCTGGGCGCGATGACCGTGGCCGCCACCGAACCGGTCCGGGTCGCGCCGGTGCCGACCGGGCCGGACGAGCTGACCGAGACCGAGGAGCTGATCGCCGGCATCTGGCGGCAGGTGCTGGAACGCGACCGGGTCGGGGTCGCCGACAACTTCTTCGACATCGGCGGGCACTCGCTGGCCCTGGCGGCGGTGCACGCCCGGCTCACCGCCGCGACCGGCCGGTCGATCACCATGCTCGACCTGTTCCGGCACCCCACCGTCCGGGCGCTCGCCGCCAGCCTCGACGGGGCCGCCGACCGACCCGAGCTGGCCCGCGCCGCGTTGCGCGCCGCCGCCCGGCGCGGCCGGACCCGTCGTACCCCACCGCCCCGCCGACCGCACCAACAGTGACGACGCCTCCCTCCCCACCGCCCGCGGGCGGCACCTTGCGACAAAGGACAACCCCGATGCAGAACGATTTCGCCACCGCGTCGCCCACCGACGACGGCATCGAACCCATCGCCATCGTCGGGCTCGCCGCGCGGCTGCCCGGCGCCGCCGACGTCGACGAGTTCTGGCGCAACCTGGTCGACGGCGTCGAGTCGGTCACCGAGCTGAGCCGGGACGAGCAGCTCGCCCGGGGCGCCACCGCCGACGAGGTCGACGACCCGGGCTGGGTGAACCGGGCCCCGCTGATCGACGGGTACGACACCTTCGACGCCGGGCTGTTCGGGATGACCAGCCGCGAGGCGGAGATGACCGACCCGCAGCACCGGCTGTTCCTGGAGAGCTGCTACACCGCGTTGCAGGACGCCGGCTACGACCCGGCCCGCTACCCCGGCGCGGTCGGCGTGTACGCCGGCACCGGCGGCAACACCTACCTGCACCGGTACGTGCTGCGTAACAAGCGGGTCGGCGGCAACCCGCACGGCGCGGTCTCGCTGGCCACCGGCAACTCGCCGAACTACGTGGCGACCAACGTGTCGTACCGGCTGGACCTGCGCGGGCCGAGCCTGACCGTGCACACCGCCTGCTCGACCTCGCTGGTCGCCTTCCACCTGGCCTGCGAGGCGCTGCGCAACCACGAGTGCGACATGGCGCTGGCCGGTGGCGTCAACGTGGAGCTGCCGCACGTCGGCTACCTGGGCATGGACGGTTTCACCTCGCCCGACGGCCGGTGCCGCCCGTTCGACGCCGGGGCCAACGGCACGGTCTGGGGCAGCGGCGTCGGGGTGACCCTGCTCAAGCGGCTCTCCGACGCGATCGCCGACGGCGACACGATCCGCGCGGTGGTGCTGGGCAACGCGATCAACAACGACGGCGCCGGGAAGGTCGGCTTCACCGCCCCCAGCGTCGACGGGCAGGTCGAGGCGATCGCCCAGGCGGTCGGGATGGCCGGGGTCGACCCGCGCAGCATCAGCTACGTCGAGGCGCACGGCACCGGCACCGCGCTGGGCGACCCGATCGAGGTGGCCGCCCTGTCGGCGGTGTTCACCCGGGACACCGACGAGCGGGGCTGGTGCGGCATCGGCTCGGTGAAGTCCAACATCGGGCACCTGAGCCAGCCGTCCGGCATCGTCAGCGTGATCAAGACGGTGCTGGCGATGGAGCACGGGCTGATCCCCCCGACGATCAACTACGAGACGCCCAACCCGGGCATCGACTTCGCCGACACCCCGTTCTACGTGGCGAACACCCTGACCAAGTGGGACACCGACGGCGGGCCGCGCCGGGCCGGGGTCAGCTCGTTCGGCATCGGCGGCACCAACGCCCACGTGGTCCTGGAGGAGGCCCCGGCGGCCCACCGCGCGGACCGGCGGGTCCGCCCGGCGCACCTGCTGACGGTGTCGGCGAAGACCGCGTCGGCGCTGGACAGCGCCGTCACCCGGCTCGCCGACCACCTGGCGGCCACCACCGACGGCGGGCCGGGACTGCTCGCCGACGTGGCGCACACGCTGCGGGTGGGCCGGCAGGAGTACCCGCACCGGGTGGCCGTGGTCGCCACCGACCTGGCCGAGGCGGTGACCGCGCTGCGTACCCCGCGCCGCCGCCAGTCCGGGGTGGTCGACGGTGCCGCGCCCCGCACCGCGTTCCTCTTCTCCGGCCAGGGCGCCCAGTACGCCGGGATGGGCGCGCAGCTCTACGCCGAGGAGCCGGCCTTCGCCGCCACCGTCGACGAGTGCGCCGCGCTGCTCCGGCCCGAGCTGGGCCTGGACCTGCGGGACCTGATCCTCGGCCGGGACCCGCAGGCGGCGGAGAAGCTCACCGAGACCCGCTACACCCAGCCGGCCCTGTTCGTCGTCGAGTACGCCCTGGCGCTGCACTGGCAGCGGGCCGGCGTACGCCCGGCGGCGATGATCGGCCACTCGATCGGCGAGTACGTCGCCGCCACCGTCGCCGGGGTGCTGACCCCGCCCGACGCGCTGCGGGTGGTCGCCGCCCGGGGCCGGCTGATGCAGTCGCTGCCGGCCGGGGCGATGCTCGCCGTGTCGCTCGACGAGACGCAGGTCGCCGCCCGGCTGCCCGAGGGGCTGTCCATCGCCACCGTCAACGGGCCCGGCACCTGCGTGGTGGCCGGCGAGAGCGAGGCTGTCGCCGCGTTCGCCGACAGCCTCGGCGGCAAGAAGAGCAAGCCGCTGCGCACCTCGCACGCGTTCCACTCGCCGATGACGGACCCGATCCTGGCCGAGTTCACCGCGTTGATGGCGACGGTGCCGCTGCACGCCCCGACCATCCCGTTCCTGTCCAACGTGACCGGCACCTGGATCACCGCCGAACAGGCCACCGACCCGGCGTACTGGGCGGCGCACCTGCGCCGGCCGGTGCGTTTCGGTGACTGCGTGGCGACCCTGCTCGGCGCGGGCACCTGGGCGCTGCTGGAGTGCGGGCCGGGCCGGCAGTTGGCCAACCTGGCCCGGATGCAGGTCGCCAAGGGCTCCCCGGCGCAGCGGGCGTTGACCCCGCTGGGCAGCCTGCCCGGCCCCGGTGAGCCCACCGGCGACCTGGCCACCCTGCTCACCAGCGCCGCCGCCCTGTGGTGCGCCGGGACCGGGGTGCGGCTCGACGCCGACCCGGCCGCCCGGCGGGTGCCGCTGCCGACGTACCCGTTCGAGCGGCTGCGCTACTGGGTGGACCCGGACCCGGTGGCGGCGACGCCCGACGCCCCGGCCGACGCCGGCCCGCAGGCGCTGGAGCGGTGGTTCGCGGTGCCGGTGTGGCGGCAGGCCGCCGCCGACCCGGTGACCGTGCCCGGCGGCCGCTGCCTGGTGCTCGCCGCCGGCCCGCGCGCCGACGCGCTGGTCGCCGCGCTGCGGGCCGCCGGCGATGACCCGGTCGTGGTACGCCCCGGCACGGCGTTCGCGGCGACCGACGACGGGTACCGGCTGCGCCCCGGCCACCGCGAGGACCACGACGCGCTGGTCGCGGCGTTGACCGTCGGCGGGATGCCGACCCGGCTGGTGCACGCCTTCGCCCTGGACGGCACGCCCGCCGGCCTCGACGCCGCCGCCACCTGGGACGCCCAGCAGCGCGGCTTCTTCGACGCCCTGCACCTGGTGCAGGCGCTCGCCGGGGCGGGGGTGACCGCCGGGGAGCAGCCACTCACCCTCGACCTGGTCACCGCGGGCGTCGGCGACGTCACCGGTGCCGACCTGGTCCGCCCCGAGCACGCCACCCTCGCCGGCCTGGCCCGGGTGCTGCCGGCCGAACTGCCCGGCCTGGCCGTACGGCTGGTCGACGCCGACCCGGCCGGCGACGGGGTCGACGCGCTCGCCGCCGAACTGCGCCGCCCGGTCGACCCGGAGCGGGCGGAGGTGACGCTGCGCGGCACCCGCCGCTGGGTGACCGGCTACGAGCAGGTGACCGTCGCCGCCGAAACCGGTTCGGGGGCGTTGCGCGACGGCGGCCGGTACCTCGTCACCGGTGGCCTGGGCGGCATCGGCGTCACCCTCGCCGAGGACTTCGCCCGGCGGGCCGGGGCGAAACTGGTGCTGCTAGCCCGCTCCGGGCTGCCGCCGCGTGAGCGGTGGGACGACCACCTGGCGGTGCACGGCGGCGCGGACCGGGCCGGTCGGGCCATCGCGGCGATCCGCCGGATGGAGGCGGCCGGCGCGACGGTGCTGGTGCTCGCCGCCGACGTCACCGACCCGGCCGACCTGCGTCGGGTCCGGGCCACCGTGGAGGCCGAGTTCGGCGGGCTGGACGGCATCGTGCACGCCGCCGGTCTGCCCGGCGGCGGGATGGCCGAGGTGAAGGAACGGGCCGAGGCCGAGCGGGTGCTCGCCCCGAAGCTCACCGGCACCCTCGCCCTGGCCGAGGTCTTCGGTGACCTGCCGCTGGACTTCGTGGCGCTGTGCTCGTCGATCACCTCGGTGATCGGCGGCTTCGGCCAGGTCGACTACTGCGCGGCGAACGCCTTCCTCGACGCCTTCGCCCGCTCCGGCGCGGGTTTCCGGGCCCCGGTGCTGTCGCAGAACTGGGGTGGCTGGGCGGAGGTCGGCATGGCGGTGGAGACCGCCGCGCCGGCCGCGTTCCGGGCCGCCGGCCGGGACACCGTCACCACGCCGGTGGAGCACCCGGTGCTCACCACGAAGGTGGTCGGCCCGGAGTCGACGGTGCTGCACGGGCTGGTCTCCGCGGACACCCACTGGCTGCTCGACGAGCACCGCATCGGCGGGGTGCCGGTGGTGCCCGGCACCGCCCACCTGGAGTCGGTACGGGCCGCCGTGGCCGCCGCGGTGCCCGGCCCCGCCCCGCAGGCCGTGGTGGAGCTGCGCGACGTGGTGTTCCTGGAGCCGTTCGCGGTGCCGCAGGGCACCGTCGCCCAGTACCGGGTGGAGCTGACCGCCGCCGAGGACGGCGTCGACTTCGCCGTCCGCAGCCTGGCCGCCGGCCAGCTCCGCACCCACGTGCGCGGCTCGGCCGGCTGGACCGTCGAGGCCGCCCCGCCGGCCCGGGTGCCGGTGGTCGACGGCCGGCGGGTCGACGACGACGCCTCGTTCGGCCGGGGCCGCACCAGCATGCTGACCTTCGGCCCGCGCTGGGCCTCGCTGGCCGAGCACCGGCTCGGCGACGGCGAGGAACTGGCCCGGATCGAGGCCCCGGAACCGGTCCGCGCCGACCTGCCGGCGTGGGGGCTGCACCCGGCGCTGCTCGACGTGGCCACCGCCTTCGGCCGGGGGCAGGGCGACGGCACCTACCTGCCGCTGTCGTACGGGCGGATCGTGGTGCGCGGGCCGCTGCCGGCGGTGTTCCACAGCCACCTGCGGCACCGGGCCAGCGCCACCGACGAGGTGGTCGCCGCCGACCTGTCGCTGACCGACCCGCAGGGGCGGGAACTCGTCGCGATCGGTGACTTCGTGCTGCGCCGGGTCGACCAGGGCGCGGTCACCGGCGGGTTGACCGGCACCGCCGACGCGGCCCCGGCCGAACCGGCGGCCGGGGCGCTCACCGAGGACATCCGCCCGGTCGACGGCGCGGAGGCGTTCCGGCGCAGCCTCACCGCCGGCCTCGGCCCGCAGGTGGTGATCGCCACCCGGACGGTGGCGGACATCCGGCGGCGGGCCTCCCGGGTCACCACCGACAGCCTGGAGCAGGACCCGGAGCCGTCGACCGCCGCCCCGGCGTCGACCGGCGGCGGCTCGGCGGCCCCGCGTACCGAACTGGAGATCACCATCGCCGGGGTGTGGCGGGACGGGCTGGGGGTGGCCGAGGTCGGGGTGGACGACGACTTCTTCGCCCTCGGCGGCAACTCGCTGGTCGCGGTGCAGCTGATCGCCGCGATGCGTAAGGCGACCGGGGTCCGGCTGCCGATGCGCAGCCTCTTCGAGACCCCGACCGTGGCCGGTCTGGCCGAGCGCATCACCCAGCTGCGGGCCGCCGCCGCCGACGAACCGGCCGCGCCGGCCACCATCCCCGCCATCCCGCGGCTACCCCGCGCCTGACGTCGAGAAAGCAGGAGACCACGCAATGAGCGACACGATCGCCACGCTGCCGGTGGTCGTCGAGAACGACGGCACACCCCTGACCGAGCTGATCGACCGCCGCCGGGCCGAGCTGCGCGACACCCTCGTCGCGCACGGCGGGCTGCTGTTCCGCGGTTTCGACGTGGGCGGGGTGGACGGCTTCGACGCGGTGGTGCGGGCGTTCTCCGGCGAACCGCTGACCTACACCGAGCGGTCCTCGCCCCGGCACGCCATCAAGGGGAAGGTCTACACCTCGACCGACTACCCGCCGGACGAGGAGATCTTCCTGCACAACGAGAACTCGTACCAGGCGCGCTGGCCGCTGACGCTGTTCTTCTACTGCCTCACCGCGCCGCAGACCCTCGGCGCGACCCCGCTGGCCGACGTGCGCCGGGTGTACGCCGAGATCGACCCGGCGGTGCGCGAGGAGTTCGTCCGGCGGCGCTGGCTGCTGGTGCGCAACTTCCACGCCGACTTCGGCACCCGCTGGCAGGACGTCTTCGGCACCGACGACCGGGCGCAGGTGCAGGCGTACGCGGCGGCGAACCGGATCGAGCTGGAGTGGGTGGGCAGGGACGGGCTGCGGACCCGGGCGGTGCGGGACGTGGTGCACCACCGGCCCGGCTCGGACACCCCGCGCTGGTTCAACCACGCCACCTTCTTCCACCTGAGCACCCTGCCGAAGGACTACCAGGAGGGACTGCTGGCGATGTTCGGCCCCGAGGGGCTGCCGGCGAACACCTACTACGGCGACGGCGGCGAGATCCCCGCCGACGTGATGGACCACCTGCGGGCCGCGTACCGGGCGGCCAGCGTCCGCTTCGACTACCGGCGCGACGACGTGCTGGTGGTCGACAACATGACCGCCGCGCACGGGCGGGAGCCGTTCACCGGCCCCCGCAAGATCGCCGTCGCGATGGCCGAACCGCACACCCCCGACACCGCTGGAGCGAACTGATGGCCGACACCCGATTCCTGGTCGTGCGCAACGACGAGGAGCAGTACTCGATCTGGGCGGCCGACCGCGACCTGCCCGCCGGCTGGCACGACGCGGGCTTCTCCGGCAGCCGCGAGGAGTGCCTGGCCCACGTGGACGAGGTCTGGACCGACATGCGTCCGCGTTCGGTACGGGAGCAGACGGCATGACCCGCGAGTGGACCTTCCCCGCCTCGTTCGCCCAGGAACGGGTCTGGATCGCCAACCAGCTCGACCCGGCCTCCCCGGTCTACAACGTGTCGGTGCCGTGCCGGCTGCCCGCCGACCTGGACGCCGAGGCGGCGACCGAGGTGTTCAGCCAGGTCGTCGCCCGGCACGAGGCGCTGCGTACCCACCTACGGGTCGACGACGGCACCCTGGTGCAGGTGGTCCGGGAGCACGAGCCGCCCCGGCTGCCCGTCGACGACCTGCGTGGACTGCCCGAGCCGGAGCGCGTGCGGCGGTCCAACGCGCTGCGTGCCGAGCTGGCCCGGACCCCGATCCCGTTGGACGCGCCGCCGCTGTGGCGGGCCCGGCTGATCCGCTTCGACGACGGGTGGACGCTGCTGCTGGTGGTGCACCACGCCGTCTTCGACAGCCACTCGGCGGTGCTGTTCGGCGCCGAGGTCGCCGCGTTCGCGCGGACCGCGTCGACCGGCGCGCCGGCCGCCGTGCCGGAGCTGCCCATCCAGTACGCCGACTTCGCGGTGTGGCAGCGCGACCAGCTCACCGGCGCGGAACGGGACCGGCAGCTCGCCTTCTGGACCGGGCACCTGGCCGGTGCCCCGAAGGCCACCGGCCTGCCGCTGGACCGGCCCCGCCCGGCCCAGCTCGGCTTCGCCGGTGACGAGGTCCGCTTCGACCTGCCCGCCGGGCTGCTGGACCGGATCACCCGGCTGGCCGCCGGGTCGGCGGCGACCCCGTACATGGTGCTGCTGGCCGGTTTCGCGGCGCTGCTGTCGCGGATCTCCGGCGACACCGACGTGGTGGTCGGGGTCTCCACGGCCGGTCGGGAGACCGCCGAGCTGACCCCGCTGATCGGCATGTTCGTCAACCCGGTGGCGTTGCGCTGCGACGTCGGCGGCGACCCGCGCTTCGCCGAGCTGCTCGGTCGGGTCCGCGACGGGCTGGTCGACGCCCTGGAACACGGGCAGACCCCGTTCCAGGCGATCGTCGAGGCGGTCGCCCCGGAGCGGGACCCGTCGGTGCAGCCGATCTTCCAGACCGCGCTGAACTTCATCCCCGACTCGGGGCTGGACCCGGTGGAGCTGGGCACCACCAAGGACGACCTGGCGTTCGACATCACCACCGGGGAGAGCCGGCTGGTCTACCGCACCGAGCTGTTCGACCGGGCCACCGCCGAGGCGGTCGTGGCCCGCTACGTCCGGCTGCTCGACGCGGCGGTGACCGACCCGCAGCGGCCGGTCTCCGCGCTGCCGCTGCTCGCCGACGCCGAACGGGACCTGGTCCTCGGCGGGTGGGCCGGGGTGGCGGCGACCGGACCGGCGGCCACCGTCGTCGACGAGGTGCAGCGGCAGGTGGCGGCCACCCCGGACGCCACCGCCCTGGTCTGCGAGGACGTCACGTTGACGTACGCGCAGCTCAACGCCGCCGCGAACCGGCTGGCCCGGGTGCTGGTGGGTCGGGGCGTCGGCCCGGAGACCCGGGTGGCGCTGGCCCTGCCGCGCGGCCCGGAGCTGCTGGTGGCGATCCTCGCCGTGCTCAAGGCCGGCGCGGCGTACGTGCCGGTGGACACCGGTTACCCGGCCGGCCGGATCGGCTACCTGCTCACCGACGCCGCACCGGCGCTGGTGCTGGCCGTGCCGGAGACCGCCGCCCTGGTGCCGGCCGACGCGCTGCTGGTCGACGGGGTGCTCGACGCCGACGGTGACGGCGGTGGCGATCTCACCGACGCCGACCGGGTCGCGTCGCTGCGCCCGGAACACCCCGGCTACGTGCTGTACACCTCCGGCTCGACCGGCCGGCCCAAGGGTGTCGTGGTGGAGCACCGGGCGATCGTCGCGTACCTGGCCTGGGCCCGGGACACCTACCCGGGGCTGGCCGGCACCGCCCTGCTGCACTCGCCGGTCTCGTTCGACCTGACGGTGACCGGGCTGCTCGGCCCGCTCACCGCCGGGGGTACCGTCCGGCTGGCCGGGATCGACTCCCCGGCGGCCCGGGTGGGTGGCCGGCCGACCTTCCTCAAGGTCACCCCGAGCCACCTGCCGCTGCTGGAGGAGGCCCTGTCACCCACCACCGACCTGGTGATCGGCGGCGAGGCGCTCACCGGTGAGCAGCTCGCCGACTGGCGGGCCGCGCATCCGGATGTGGCGGTGGTCAACGAGTACGGCCCGACCGAGGCCACCGTCGGCTGCGTCGCCGCCCGGCTCGCCCCCGGGCAGCCGGTGCCCGCCGGCCCGGTGTCGATCGGCCGGCCCACCGCCACCAGCCGGGTGTACCTGCTCGACGCCGCCTGGCAGCCGGTCCCGCCGGGGGTGGTCGGTGAGCTGTACGTCGCCGGTGACCAGCTCGCCCGGGGCTACCTGGGCCGGCCCGGCCTGACCGCCGAGCGGTTCCTGCCCTGCCCGTACGGCCCGCCGGGGCAGCGGATGTACCGCACCGGTGACCTGGCCCGGTGGCGGGCCGACGGCACCCTGGACTACCTGGGTCGCCGCGACGACCAGGTCAAGGTGCGCGGGATGCGGATCGAGCTGGGCGAGATCGAGGCGGCGATGCGGGAGCACCCGGAGGTGCGCCAGGCGGCGGTGGCCGTCCGCACCGACTCGGGGGAGCCGACCCTGGTCGGTTACCACGTCGGCACCGCCGAGGAGGCGCACCTCGCCGCCGAGCTGGCCCGGGAGCTGCCGGCGCACCTGGTGCCGACCGCGTTCGTCCGGCTCGACGCGTTGCCGCTGACCCCGAACGGCAAGCTGGACCGGGTGGCGCTGCCCGCCCCGCCGGAGTCCGTGGCCGGCGACGGCTACGTCCCGCCCCGCACCGACGCCGAGACCCTGGTCGCCGAGGTGTACGCCGACATCCTCCAGGTGGAGAAGGTCGGCGCGCTGGACGACTTCTTCGCCCTCGGCGGCAACTCGCTGCGCGGCATGCGGGCGATGGCCCGGATCCGCGCCGAGGTGGACGTCGACCTGCCGATGCGGGCGCTGTTCGGCAGCCCCGTGGTGGCCGACCTGGCCGCCCAGATCGAGGCGCAGATCGCCGCCGAACTGGACGACCTTTCCGAGACCGAGGTCGCCGCGTTGCTGGCGGCGGAGAAGGACACCCCCGCATGACGGACCTGAAGGATTCCCGGGAGGCCGCCCGGGCGGCGTTGATCGCCCAGCGGTTGCGCCGACGACAGGCCACCCCCGCCGCCCGCGTCACGCCGCGACCCGACGACGTCGAGGTGCCGCTGTCGTACGCCCAGGAGCGGGTCTGGTTCATGGACCAGCTCGCCCCGGGCGAGGCGGCGTACCACATCGCGGTGCCGTTGCGGGTGCGTGGCCCGCTCGACGTCACGGCGCTGCGCGCCGCCCTGGCCGCGCTGACCGCCCGGCACGAGTCGCTGCGCAGCCGGTTTCCCGCCGACGCCGACGGCAAGCCGACCGTGGTGGTCGCCGACGCGGTCGAGGTGCCGCTGACCGTGGTCGACGCCCCGGACGAGCGGGCCGCCCGGGAGCTGGTGGAGGCGGCCTCGCTCGCGCCGTTCGACCTGGCGGCCGGGCCGCTGCTGCGGGCGCTGCTGATCCGGCTGGCCGCCGACGACCACGTGCTGTTCCTCAGCAAGCACCACATCGTCGGCGACGGCTGGTCGGTCGACGTGCTGCTGCGCGACCTGATCACCGCCTACCGGGGCGGCGAGCTGCCCACCCTGCCGGTGCAGTACGGCGACTTCGCCGTCTGGGAGGCCCAGGAGCTGGGCGGCCCGGCGGCCCGGTCGCACCTGGACTGGTGGAAGTCCCGGCTGGCCGGGATCACCCCGCTGGAGCTGCCGCTGGACCGGCCCCGCCCGGCCACGCAGACCTACCGGGGCGACTTCGTCGAGTTCCGGCTCGACGAGGCGGAGACGGGGCGGCTGACGGCGCTGACCCGGGAGTCCGGTGGCACGCTGTTCATGACGCTGCTCGCCGCGTACCAGGTGTTCCTGGCCCGGCACGCCGGCCAGGAGGACTTCGCGGTCGGCGCGTCGGTGGCCGGCCGGTCCGCCCCGGAGTTGGAGAACGTCGTCGGCATGTTCATCAACATGCTGCCGTTGCGCGCCGAGCTGGCCGGTGACCCGACCTTCACCGAGCTGCTGGAACGCACCCGGCGTAGCGTGCTGGACGGCTTCGAGCACGCCGAGGTGCCGTTCGCGAAGGTGGTCCACGAACTGGGCCTGCCCCGCGACGTCAGCCGCTCGCCGGTGTTCCAGGCCATGTTCGTGTTGCAGAACTACGAGATGGGCCGGTTCACCGGGGTCTCCGACGCCACCGACGTGACGTTCGACTGGACCCCGATGGAGCTGCGGGCCACCCGGTTCGACTTCGAGCTGCACGCCGTGGAGACCGCCGACGGGCTCTGGGGCAAGCTGGTCTTCAACACCGACCTGTTCGACCGGGCCACCGTGGAGCGGATGGCCGGCCGCTGGTGCACCCTGCTGCGGGCGGTCGCGGCCACCCCGGACGTGGCGGTTTCGGCGCTGGACCTGCTCCCCGCCGGGGAGCGGGCGCTGCTGGCGTCCTGGAACGACACCACCGCCGACTTCCCGACCGCCGAGACGCTGCACGGCCCGATCGAGGCGGCAACGGCGGCCACCCCGGACGCGGTGGCGGTCACCATCGAGGGCGTATCGACGACGTACGCGCAGCTCAACGCTGCGGCGAACCGGGTGGCGCACCGGCTGCGGGCGGCCGGCGTCGGCCCGGAGACCCTGGTCGGGGTCTGCGCGGAACGCTCCGTGGAGCTGGTCGCCGGGCTGCTCGGCGTGCTCAAGGCCGGTGGGGCGTACCTGCCGCTGGACCCGGAGTACCCGGCCGACCGGTTGGCCTTCATGCTGACCGACGCCGCCGCGCCGGTGGTGCTGGTGCAGGAGCAGTTGCGTGACGTGCTGCCCACGGTCGACGCGACGGTGCTGGCCCTGGACGACCCGGCGGTCTGGGCCGACCAGCCGCAGACCGATCCGACCCCGCTGGCCGGCCCGGAACACCTGGCGTACGTGATCTACACGTCGGGGTCGACGGGTCGCCCGAAGGGGGTGCCGAACACCCATCGGGGCATCGTCAACCGGCTCGACTGGATGCAGAAGACCTACCGGCTCGACGTCGACGACGCGGTGTTGCAGAAGACCCCGGCCAGCTTCGACGTGTCGGTGTGGGAGTTCTTCTGGCCGCTGCGTACCGGGGCCCGGCTGGTGCTGGCCAAGCCCGGCGGCCACAAGGACGCCGGTTACCTGCGCGACGTGCTGGTGGCCGAGCGGGTCACCACCGCCCACTTCGTCCCGTCGATGCTGACGGTGTTCCTGGCCGAGGAGGGGGTGGAGGCGGCCACCGCGCTGCGGCGGGTGATCTGCTCCGGCGAGGAGCTGCCGCTGGCCTCGGCGGTCGACTTCACCGCCCGGCTGCCGCACTGCGCCCTGCACAACCTGTACGGCCCGACCGAGGCGGCGATCGACGTCAGCGCCTGGCACTGCGACCCGGCGCTGCTGGCCGGGTCGACCGGCGTGCCGATCGGTGGGCCGATCGCCAACCTGCGGCTGCACGTGCTCGACCCGGCCGGCCGGGAGTGCCCGGTCGGGGTGGCCGGTGAGCTGCACATCGGCGGGGTGGGGCTGGCCCGTGGCTACCACCGCCGGCCGGCGCTGACCGCCGAGCGGTTCGTGCCGGACCCGTTCTCCGGTGAGCCGGGTGCCCGGCTGTACCGCACCGGCGACCTGGCCCGCTGGGTGCCCGACCCGGCGGGGCCGACGGCCGGGGCCGACCCGGCCGGGGTGATCGAGTTCCTGGGCCGGATCGACCACCAGGTCAAGCTGCGGGGCCTGCGCATCGAGCTGGGTGAGATCGAGAGCGCCCTACGCGAGCAGCCCGGGGTGGCCGAGGCGGCGGTGGTCGTCCGGGAGGACAGCCCCGGCGACAAGCGGCTCACCGCCTACCTGGTGGGCGACGCCGAGCACGCCGCGCTCAAGGCGGCGCTGAAGGAGACCCTGCCGGAGTACATGGTGCCGGCCGCGTTCGTCACCCTGGACGCGTTGCCGCTGACCCCGAACGGCAAGCTCGACCGCCGCGCGCTGCCCGCGCCGGTGGTCACCCGCGAGGCGTCGGTGGCCCTGGTCGAGCCGCGTGACGACACCGAGCGGTTGCTCGCCGGCATCTGGTCGGAGGTGCTGGGCGTGCCGACGCTCGGCATCGACGACGACTTCTTCGACCTGGGCGGGCACTCGATGCTCGCCACGCAGGTGGTGGCGAAGATCCGCCGGGCCGAGCACGGTGGCCGGGCGGTCGGCGTGATGGACCTGTTCCAGCAGCGCACCATCCGCGAGCTGGCCACGTTCATGACCGGTGACGCCGGGGCGGCCGGCCCGCGTCGGCTGCTCTACGAGCTGACCAAGCCGATCCCGGCCGGCAGGCGGGTGCTCAGTTACGTCTGCGTGCCGTACGGCGGCGGCAGCGCCATCGTCTACCAGCCGCTGGCCGACGCGCTGCCCGCCGGGCACGCGTTGTGGTCGCTGGCCATCCCCGGTCACGACGTCGGGCTGACCGAGGACGCCCTGCCGTTCGACGAGCTGACCAGCCGGGTGGCCGCCGAGATCGTGGAGCGGATCGAGGGGCCGCTGGCCCTCTACGGCCACTGCGGGGTGGGCAGCGCGATCATCGCCGAGGTGGCCCGCAAGGTGGAGGCCGCCGGCCGGGAGCTGGAGGTCGTCTACATCGGGGCGATGTTCCCGTTCGCCCGCCCGAAGGGTGCCTTCGCGGCGTTGCGCAACCGGCTGGAGCAGCTCAGCAGCAACCGGCACTACGCGAGCTGGCTCAAGAGCATGGGGGTGGACACCGACGAGTTGGAGCCGGAGCAGGCCGACCGGATCATCAGCAACATGCGGGCCGACTCCCGCGCGTCGGAGGAGTACTTCACCGGGCTGCTCGACCGGGGCGCGGCGAAGCTGCGTGCGCCGATCGTCTCGGTGGTCGGCTCCGAGGACCCGGTGACCGACTACCACGCCGAGCGGTACGCGGAGTGGCAGTTCCTCAGCGACACCCTCGGCCTGGTGGTGCTCGACCAGGCCGGCCACTTCTTCCTCAAGTACCGGGCCGACGAGCTGGCCGAGATCGTCACCCAGGTGCACCCGGCCGTGCGGGCCGGGGACGTGACGGCGCTCGGTCCGGCGGCCCGGGGCGAGGACGCCGGCTGGGTGGTCGCCGACCACCAGCGGATCGGTGACGCCGACCGGCCGGCCCCGGCGGTGGTGAAGCCGAGCATGGCCCGGTTCGTCGCGGTCACCGCCGGCCAGCTCGTCTCCACCACCGGCTCGGCGTTGACCGCGTTCGCCCTGCCGATCTGGCTGTTCACCCGCACCGGGTCGGTGGCCGACCTGGGCCTGCTGTGGGCGTTGGCGCTGATCTGCGGGGTGCTGATGCTGCCGGTGGCCGGCGCGCTCACCGACCGGGTCAGCCGGCGACGGATCATGATGATCGCGAGCTGCGTGTCGGGCTCCATCCAGCTCGTCCTCGCCGCCCTGCTCTGGACCGACAACCTCGCCCTGTGGCACATCTACGGGCTGGTGGCGCTGAGCCAGGTGGCCGGGTCGTTCCAGCGGATCGCCTTCCAGTCGGCGGTGCCGCAGCTGGTGCCGAAGCGCTACCTGGGGCACGCGATGGGCATCACCCAGCTCTCCAGCGGCTTCGCGATGCTCCTGATGCCGGTCTTCGCGGCCGGTCTGCTCGCCGCGATCGGCCTCAAGGGCATCCTGCTGATCGACGTGGCGAGCTACCTGGTGGCGGTGCTGACGCTGGCCGTGGTCCGCTTCCCCGACCTGCTCGGCTGGCGGCCCCGGGAACGGCTGCTGGTGGCGATCGCCAACGGCCTGCGCTACTCGTGGCGGCACAAGGGTTTCCGGCTGATGCTCGGCTACTTCGCGCTGGGCAACGTCTTCCTGGCCCCGGCGCTGGTGCTCACCACCCCGCTGGTGCTGTCGTTCGGCAACGCCACCCAGGTGGCACAGGTGGCGCTGGCCGAGGCGATCGGCGCGGTGACCGGCGGGGTGCTGATGTCGCTGTGGGGCGGGCCCCGGCAGCGGCGGATGATCGGGGTGCTGATCGGCAACCTGGGCACCGCCGTCGGCTGTGTGCTGATCGGCCTGGACGCCTCCGTCGTCATGATCGCGTTTGGGGCGTTCTGGCTGGCCATGGCGATGACCACCGCCCAGTCGATCTACGCCACGATCGTCCAGGTGAAGGTGCCGCAGCGGTTCCACGGCCGGGTGTTCAGCCTGAACCAGACGATCTCCTGGTCGACCCTGCCGATCGGGTTCGCGCTGCTCGCCCCGGGCGCGACCGCCCTGTTCGAGCCGATGCTCGCCGACGGCGGGTCACTCGCCGGGTCGGTGGGCGCGGTGATCGGCACCGGTCCGGGCCGGGGCATCGGCTTCGCGTACGTCTGCTTCGGGCTGGCCCTGGTGCTGATCACGCTCGGCGGGTTCGCGATCCGGATGCTGCGCCGGTTCGACATCGAGGTGCCCGACTCGCTCCCCGACGACCTGATCGGGGCGCAGGAGCGGCAGCGGCGGCTCGCCGAGCGGGCGAAGGCCCGCCCGGAGCCGGTGTCGGTGGCCGGCTGAGCACCCGCGCGGGCACGGCGACATGCGTCGTGCCCGCGCGGCAGCGGGACCCCCGACCGCGGCGGGTCCCCCGGGGACGGTGCCGCCTCGGGGGCGTACGTCGCGGTCGGGCCTGGTCAGCGCTGCTCAGCAGGGCTCGCCCCTGGTCAGAAGGACTCGACCGGATCGGTGAGGTCGGTGTCCGCCGGTTCCCGGGGCTCGGCCACCCAGGCGGAGAAGACCGGCAGCCCGTGCCACGGCCCGGTGCCGCCGTCGCGGTGGTCGGTGGCCACCGCCAGCACCGCGTACGGGTGCCCGAAACGCCACTCGGCGCTGCGGCGTACGCCCTCCGGCGGGAGGCTGGTCAGGGCGAACGCCCCGGTCACCGCGGCGGCCTCGAAGCCGTACCGGCCGTAGTGGGCCACCGTCGCCTGCCGGGCCTCGACGCCCACGTCGACGCCGAGCAGCCCACCCAGCGCCCGCCCCACCGCCGCGAACCCCAGCCCGGGGGCGGTCAGGTCGTGCTCGTCCCGGGCCGACCAGCAGGGCAGCACCGCGCGGTGGCGTTCCTCCCGGTCGTCGCGGGCGGCGGTGCGGACCCGCTCCTCGCGCAGCGTGCCGAGGGGACCCGCGCCCAGCGGCAGGTCGAACAGCGACCGGCGGGCCGGTTCGCCGTCCACCGCCGCGCCGGCCAGCGCGTAGCCGGCGGCGAGCACGTCGGCGGGCGGGACCGCCGGATCGGCGAGCACCGAGAGCACCACCAGCCCGGCCCCGTCGTGCTCCACCGCCTCGGCGGCGTGCACGGCGACGTCACCGGCCGGCCCGGTCGCCGCGATCCAGACCCGGTGTCCGTGCTCCGGGCTGCGCAACGCCCGGCCCAGCCGCCCGGCCCAGCCGCCGCCCCCACCGTCCCGGCTGGGCACGTCGCGCCGCTGCGGGCCGGCCGGCCCGCGCCCCTCGTCCGGCCCGTGCCGGCGGTCAGGCCCGTCTCCGTCGTCCGGTCGGGCCGCGTCGCGCGGGTCGTCGGGGCCGAGCGCCGCGCCGGGCACCAGGTCGAACGGGGTGGCCCAGGAGATCCGGGTGGCCAGGGCGCTGGCCAGCGCCAGCAGCACCCGGGGGGAGACGGTCAGCGGGAACCGGTCGACCAGGCCGAGGGTGTGCTCACGGGCCCAGGCGTCCAGGCCCGCCCGGTCGGGCAGCGGGCCGGTGGCCGTGCTCCGGGGCAGCCCGTCCCACCAGCCGGCCAACCGGTCGGGGTCCGCGCCGGGCCGGTGCCAGACGGCGGTGGCCGACGGCACCAGCGGGTGCGGCCGGTCCAGCAGCGCGGCGGCCGCCTGCGCGGCGACCGCCACGTCGACACCGAGCACCTCGGCCAGTTCGGCCCGGACCGCGCCGGTGGCGGCCGGCGCGGCGAGCGCCAGCAGCAGCCAGGCCCCGAGCGGGGAGGCGACGTGGTGCCGGTCGCCGAGGTCGGCGTGCAGCCGGGCGGCGTACCGGGCCAGCGGGTCGTGCGGGAGCGTCGTCATGCCCTCCACTGTGCCCACCGTGCGGGCCACCGGCACCCGCTCAGGACCACAGTTCGAACGGTTCGTCGATCCGCTCGCCCGCGAGGAACGCGGTGAGCAGGGCGGGCAGCCGACCCGGGTAGAACCGGGCGGGGCTGGTCACGATCTCCTCGGCCGACCACCAGCGGAACCCGAAGTAGTCCTCCACCTCGTAGTCGAGCCGGTCCGCTCCGTCGACGTCCGGCGCGGCGGCGTCGAGGCGTACCGTCAGCACCACCTCGTCCTGGACGTGGCGCAACCGGCGGTGGATGAAGCTGGCCCGCCGCCGCCAGGTCGGCGGGCCGAGCTGCGCGGCGGTGACCACGAAGCCGGTCTCCTCCCGCAGTTCCCGCAGGGCGGTCTGCGGGTACGTCTCACCGGGGTCGACGCCCCCGCCGGGCAGCTCCCACCAGGTGCCCAGCCGGGGGTGTTCCGGGTCACGGGTGTGGAACAGCAGGATCAGGCCGTCCCGGTCGCGGACCACCAGCCGGACGGCGGTGCGTTCGACCACCGGCAGGTCCCGGGGCAGTTCGGTCATGGGCCTCCCTCGACGGGGCACCGTCCGGGCGGCGGCGGTGCGACGATGGCGATCATGGTGGAGCTCTTCGGTGAGGTGGCGGACGACTACGACGAGATCCGGCCGGGCTATCCGGCCGCCCTCGCCGCCACCATCCTCGCCTATCACGGTGGACCCCCCGCCCGGCTGGTCGAGGTCGGCGCGGGCACCGGCCTGGCCACCGCGCTGCTGCGTGATCTCGCCCACCCCGACGGGCCGCCCCCTGCACGTCCGGCGGCGGCCGGGGCCGTCCCGGCGCGGGTGACCTGCGTCGAGCCGGACGCGCGGATGGCGGCGGTGCTGGCCGCCCGGTTTCCCGACGTCGAGGTGGTGGTGGCCCGGTTCGAGCAGTGGTCCCCGCCGCCGGCCGGGGTGCCCCTGCTGGCCTGCGCGTTGGCCTGGCACTGGCTCGACCCGGCCACCCGCAACCGGCGGGCCCACGACGCGCTGACCCCCGGCGGCACCCTGGCCGTCTTCGCCCACCGGTACGACTACGTCGACCCGGCCCAGTCGGCGGCGATCCGGGCGGCGTTCGAGTCGGTCGACCCGGTGCCGCACCACGACCAGCCGGAGGACTGGTTCCACGCCGACGTCACCGGCAGCGGGCTGTTCACCGACGTCCGGTCGACGGCGTTGCGCCGGTCGGTGCCGCTGACCACGGCGCAGTACCAGCGGCTGGTCGGCACCTTCTCGCCGCAGCTGCGCCGCCCACCGCAGCAGCGGGAGCGGGTCCTCGCGGCGGTCGGGGCCGCCGTCGACGACTTCGGCGGCACCGTCACCCTCGACCTGCGGACCACCCTGGTGCTGGCCCGGCGGCCGGCCTGACGACAATTCACCGGACGGTCGTGTCGATCCGGCCCGGTCGCCGTTCGACCAGAGGGTGAGCGGGTCGAACGGCGACCCGACAACGAGGAGCGACGATGGCCAAGTACATGCTGATCATGCGGAACACGGACGATTCCCTGGCGACGATGATGAAGATCCCCTTCGAGGAGATGCTGGAGACGATGGGGCGGTTCAACGACGAGTTGATCCGCGCGGGCGTGCTGGTCGCCGCCGAGGGCCTGGAGGACCCGGCGCAGGGCGTGGTGGTCGACTACAGCGGGGAGACCCCGGTCGTCACCGACGGCCCGTACGGCGAGACGAAGGAGCTGTTCGGCGGCTTCTACCTGCTGGACGTGGCGTCGAAGGAGGAGGCCGTCGAGTGGGCCCGGCGGATGCCGGCGGTCAACGGCAGCAAGTGCGAGGTGCGCCGGGTCCCCGGCATCGACGAGTTCCCGCAGGACAACGAGTTCATCGTCCGGGAGCGGGAGTGGCGCGAGCGGACCGGCCAGCTCTGAGCGTGGTCCCCACCGACGGCCCGCCGGGCGCCGAGTCGGCCCGGCGGGCCGTCGAGGCGCTCTGGCGCATCGAGTCGGCCCGGATCGTCGGCGCGCTGGCCCGGTACACCGGCGACTTCGCGCTCGCCGAGGACGTCGCCCAGGAGGCGGTGGCGCAGGCCCTGGTCGGCTGGGCGCGCGACGGCGTGCCGGCGAACCCGGTGGGCTGGCTGCTCACCGCCGCCCGGCGGCGCGCGGTCGACGCGTTCCGCCGCCGGGCGGCGCTCGACGACCGGTACGCGGTGCTCGCCGGCCAGCTCGCCGGACCGGCGTCCGGGGACGGGGAGCTGCCGTGGGACCCGGACCGGGTCGACGACGACGTCCTGGCGCTGATGTTCGTCGCCTGTCATCCGGTGCTCGCGCCGCCGGCCCGGCTGGCGTTGACGCTGCGGGTGGTCGGCGGCCTGTCCAGCGAGGAGATCGCGCGGGCGCTGCTGGTGCCGGTGCCCACCGTGCAGGCGCGGATCACCCGGGCGAAGAAGACGATCGCTGCCGCGCGGGTGCCGTTCGCCCTGCCGGAGCCGCCGCAGCGGCGGGAACGCCTCGGCGCGGTCCTGGGCGTGCTCTATGTGATCTTCACCGAGGGGTCGACGGCGACGGCCGGCGTCGACCTGCTCCGCCCCGACCTGGCGTACGAGGCGATCCGGCTGGCCCGGACGCTGGCCGCGCTGCTGCCCGGCGAGCCGGAGGTGCACGGTCTGCTCGCCCTGTGCGAGCTGACCGCAGCCCGGTTCCCGGCCCGGGTCGACTCCGACGGCGAGGCGGTGCTGCTGACGGACCAGGACCGGCGGCGGTGGGACAGGTCGGCGATCCGCCGGGGGATGGCGGCGCTCGGCCGGGCCGTGGCGTCGGGGCGCGGCCTCGGGCCGTACGGGTTGCAGGCGTCGATCGCCGCCTGCCACGCCGCCGCCCCCTCGGTGGAGGGCACCGACTGGGCCCGGGTGGTGCTGCTCTACGAGGCGCTCGGCCGGGTGGCGCCGTCGCCGGTGGTCGAGCTGAACCGGGCCGTGGCCGTGGCGATGGCCGACGGTCCGCAGGCGGCGCTGGCCGTGGTGGACGAGGTCGCCGCCGGGGGCCGCCTCGCCGGGTCGCACCTGCTGCCCGGCGTCCGTGGCGAGCTGCTCGCCCGGCTCGGCCGGACGGCGGAGGCGCGCGCCGAGCTGGAGTTCGCCGCCCGGCTGTGCCGCAACGTGCGGGAACGGGCGGTGCTGCTGCGTCGGGCCGACGACCTCGACGGGTGATCCGGTCCGGCTGGCGGTAGGCTGCCCGCCGTGGCAGGTCTGTTGAGGAACGTGGCGTCCCGGCTGGGCCGGGTGACCGGCGCGCAGCGCGCCACCCCCGGTCCGATCCCGGCGCAGGTGGCCCGGCGGCGTCAGGTCAGCGCCCTGCAACGGCGGGAGCTGTCGTACGCCCCGGAGCCGGACGGGCAGGCCGACCCGGGGGAGATCGTCTGGACCTGGGTCCCCTACGAGGACGACCCGAAGCAGGGCAAGGACCGTCCGGTGCTGGTGGTCGGCCGGTCCAGCCACACCCTGTTCGGGTTGATGCTGTCCAGCCAGAGCGATCGGGACGGTCAGCGGCACTGGCTGGCGCTGGGCCCGGGGGAGTGGGACCGCGACGCCCGTCCGAGCTGGGTACGGCTGGACCGGGTGCTCACCATGCGTGAGGACGGCATCCGCCGGGAGGGCGCGGTGCTGGACCGGGGGCGCTTCGACCGGGTCGGGCAGGCGCTGCGGTCCGGCTACGGCTGGCGCTGACCGGTCGGTGCCGCCGCTGTCGTTGGTGGCGCTCCGGACGGGGCGTGCGGTTCAGCATTCGGCGAGGCGGGCGGCGTCGAGCAGTTGCCGGGGTGACTGCCGGCTGGTGACGCCCTTCGCCCGGTACATCGCGGCGTCGGCCCGGCAGAGCGCGTCGGCGAGCTGGGTGGGGCCGGTGACCGGGGCGAGCCCGACCGAGGCGGTGACCCGGACGCTGCACGCGCCCAGCGGGATGGGGGCGGCCATGGCCTCGCAGAGCCGCCGGTTGGCGTGGTCGATCCAGCGTCGGTCGAGCGAGGGGCTGGCCAGCAGGCCGGCGAACTCGTCGCCGCCGAGCCGGGCGACCAGGTTGTCGCCGGCGAAGGCGGCCAGCCGTTGGGCGACGCTGATCAGCACCTGGTCGCCGGCGGCGTGTCCGTAGCGGTCGTTGACCTGCTTGAAGTCGTTGAGGTCGAGGACCACCGCGATGAGGGGCTGCCCGCCGGCGTCGGTGAGCAGCGCGGCGGCCAGCCGGTAGAAGGCCCGCCGGTTGGGCAGCCCGGTGAGCGGGTCGTGGCTGGCGGCGTGCCGTTCCGCGGCCAGTTCGGCCTGCAGGTGCTCCAGTTCCGCCTCGGCCTGGAGGGCCCGGCGGCGTAGCTGCCACACCGAGACCAGGGCCCCGGCTGCGGAAACGCCGGACGCGACGGTCAACGGATCCGGCACGGGTCCTCCCTCGCAGTGTCGGCGCACGACCCGTGCGGCGGCGGCCGTCGTGCCCCGCCGGGTCGCTGTTTGCCCAGGTGGAAGCCCTGAGCCTGGTAACCCAAAGTGAACGGATAAGTACCGCCCACGTGCGTTATCATGCTCGCTGTCCGATGCAGATGCAATAGCAGATGCACGTGCAGCACGGCCGGATCTGATGTCGCACCGCCCCTTCGGCACCGCAACGTCCCCTCGCGACAGTGGCTCCGCACCCCGACAGAGAGACATCCATGCAGCAGCCAGAGAACGGCGTCCCCACCACCCAGTTGCCCCCGCTGAGGTGGGAGAAGAGCCGGCGAAGCAATCCCAGCGGCAACTGCGTCGAGTTGGCCGAACTACCCGGCGGGGCCGGCATCGCCGTGCGCAACTCGCGCCATCCCGAGGGCCCGGCCCTGATCTACACGGTGGACGAGATAACGGCGTTCGTCCTCGGCGCCCGCGACGGGGACTTCGACCATCTGATCGGCTGACGCCCGACGGTCCCGCCCACGGGACCGTATCCGTCCGGAGGATGTTCACCTCACCGTCGGTCCATGGCATGCTTACTCGTCGGTCGGGCGGGGGCCAGGGGCCGCGATCGGTTGGTGTGGGCAAGCGCGGAGGGGCGGGGCACGTGACGATGGTTGCCGCCGAGGGGGGACCGGCCACCGGCCCCACGGTGTTGCGGATGCTGCTCGGCGCGCAGTTGCGCCGGCTGCGGGAGGCCAGCGGTGTCACGCGTGAGGGCGCGGGCTGGGAGATCCGCTCCTCGGAGTCGAAGATCAGCCGGATGGAGCTGGGCCGGGTCGGCTTCAAGGAACGCGACGTCGCCGACCTGCTCACCCTCTACGGGGTGACCGTCGCCGAGGAACGCGACGCGCTGCTCAAGCTGGCCCGCGACGCCAACAGCCCCGGCTGGTGGCACCGCTACGGCGACGTCCTGCCCGGCTGGTTCCAGTCCTACCTGGGCCTGGAGGCCGCCGCCGCGCTGATCCGCAGCTACGAGGTGCAGTTCGTCCCCGGCCTGCTCCAGACCCCGGAGTACGCCCGGTCGGTGGTCCTGCTCGGACACCGGGGCGCGGCGGTCGAGGAGGTCGACCGGCGGGTCGAGCTGCGCATCCAGCGCCAGCAGGTGCTGCACCGGGAGAACCCGCCGCAGCTGTGGGCGGTGATCGACGAGGCCGCCCTGCGCCGGCCGATCGGCGGCCCGCAGGTGATGCACGGGCAGTTGACCGCGCTGATCGAGGCGACCCGCTCGTCGCACATCCGACTACAGATCATCCCGTTCGACGCCGGAGGCCACGCCGCCGCCGGCGGGGCCTTCACCATCCTGCGCTTCGGCGACGACGACCTGCCCGACATCGTCTACATCGAACAGCTGACCAGCGCGCTCTACCTCGACAAGCGGGAGGACCTGGACTACTACGCCGCCGCGATGGAGCGGCTCTGCGTCGAGGCCACCCCGCCGGAACGCACGCCCGAGGTGCTCACCCGACTGCGTGACGAGCTGTACCCGCAGTGACGGCCGCACCGGGCCGTCGGCCCCACCAGGGCGGCCTCTACGATGATCGACCGGAGACAGTGGACGGACGCCATCGACGACCGGATGGCGCGGAGTCATGGAGGATCCTGTGACCGCCGATGCCCCGACGGGCGCCGCCCCGCACCCCAGCGACCGGATCGACACCTCGGTCGCCCACCCGGCCCGCCGCTACAACTACTGGCTGGGTGGCAAGGACAACTTCCAGGCCGACCGGGACTCCGGCGACGCGATGGCCGCGGCCTTCCCGACCGTACGAACCTCCGCCCTGGAGAACCGCCGTTTCCTGCAACGCGCCGTCGCCCACCTGGCCCGCGAGGCCGGCGTACGGCAGTTCCTGGACATCGGCACCGGCATCCCCACGGCCAACAACACCCACGACGTGGCCCAGGCGATCACCCCGCAGGCCCGGGTGGTCTACGTCGACAACGACCCGATCGTGCTGGCCCACGCACGGGCGCTGCTGACCAGCTCGGCCCAGGGCGCCACCGCCTACATCGACGCCGACCTGCGTGAACCCGAGAAGATCCTGCACCACCCCGAACTGCGCCGCACCCTCGACCTGGAGCAGCCGGTCGCCCTGATGCTGGTGGCCATCCTGCACTTCGTGACGGAGGCCGAGGACCCGTACGGGGTGGTCGGCCGGTTGCTCGCGGCGCTGCCGCCGGGCAGCTACCTGGCCGCGTCGCACGCCACCTACGACTACCTGCCACCCGCCGTGGCCGAGGAGGCGCGGGCGGGCAACCGTAACGGCACCCCGCCCGGGATGATCAACCTGCGCAGTCGGGACGAGTTCGCCCGCTTCTTCGACGGCCTCGACCTGGTCGCACCCGGCGTCGTCTCGGTGGCCGAGTGGCGGGCCGAGGCCGAACCGCAGCCCCGGCCCACGGTCGACGAGGTCAGCGTGTACGGCGCGGTGGCCCGCAAGCCCTGACCGGCACCCGGCCGTCGGGCCGGACCGCAGGTGCCCGGCCGTCGCGGTACACGTGCCGGCGGGCCGGCGTCCTCGCCCGGGAGGTGGCGTCAGCGTGACCTCCCGGCCGGGCGGCCGGGACAGCGCGGCGTCCAGGTCGGCGTCGGGACGGTCGAGCACGGCGAGCCGACGGCCCCCGGCCCCCGACCGTCCACGGTGGCGTCGCGCAACGGTTCCCGCAGCATCGACTTGACCGGATACCGCCACAGTTCGGTCAGTCGGGCCGGCACCGGCCCAGCGTACCGGTGGGGTGTCGTCGGTACGCGTGGTCGATTCGTCGTCCGGCTCGTAACTTTGTCGGATGATCCCACGCTCCCTGGCGCTCAGCCCCCGTACGGTCGTCTCCGCCGAGCCCCCCTCGGACGGGCCGGTAGGGTTCGTCACCGGTCTGGTGGAGCGGCTCGGCGGACCCGGCGCGGGGCTGGCGGTGGCGCTGGAGAACCTCTTCCCGCCGATCCCCAGCGAGGTGATCCTGCCGCTGGCCGGCTTCGCCGCCGCCCAGGGGCGGATCAGCCTGGTCTCGGCGATCCTCTGGACGACCCTCGGTTCCGTGGTCGGCGCGTGGGTGCTCTACGGCATCGGCGCGGCGCTGGGGCGGGACCGGATGCGGTCCATCGCGGCCCGACTGCCGCTGGTGAAACTGAGCGACGTGGACCGTACCGAGGCGTGGTTCCTCAAGCACGGGGTCAAGGCGGTGTTCTTCGGCCGGATGATCCCGATCTTCCGCAGCCTGATCTCCATCCCGGCGGGGGTGGAGCGGATGCCGATCATGACCTTCCTGCTCTACACCACGCTGGGCAGCCTGATCTGGAACACCACCTTCGTGATGGCCGGGTTCCTGCTCGGCGACAACTGGCACGTCGTCGAGGAGTACGTCGGGTCGTTCCAGAAGGTCGTCATCGTGGTCTGTGTCGCCGCCGCCGGGTGGTTCGTGGTGAACCGGGTCCGCCGGGCGCGGGCCGCCCGCGCCGCCGCCCCGACCACCGACGCCTGGTCCGCCGACGGCCCGGCCGCCGACGTCCGGTCGGCCGACGCGTCCGGGGGTGACGTCGCGGGGCGGCCGGACGTCGCCGACGGCCCGCCCTACCGGGGGACCGTCTACCGGGGCGGC
This sequence comes from Micromonospora sp. S-DT3-3-22, assembly GCF_015354745.1. Classification (NCBI taxonomy): domain Bacteria; kingdom Bacillati; phylum Actinomycetota; class Actinomycetes; order Micromonosporales; family Micromonosporaceae; genus Micromonospora; species Micromonospora sp. S-DT3-3-22. The sequence continues at coordinate 21,758 of NZ_JACGMO010000049.1, read as the reverse complement.
CTCTGGGGACGCGACACCGACTGACCGGTCGCGGCGGCCGGGTTCCGGGCAGGCCGAATGATCCGTTGCGGCGGCCGGGCCGTACTGCTGTGCGGGGACCGGGACAGGGGAGGCACGATGGCGGAGCCGGGGCAGGAGTACCGTCCGGCGACGGGAGAGCAGCGACCGGTCTTCGAGCCGGTGATCGAGGTGACCGGGGAACCGGTCGAGGCGACGGGGGACGCGGCGTACCGCTCACCCCGGCCCCGGGGCGCGCGGCTGCTGGCCGCCGCCGCGGCGCTGGTGGTCGCGCTCGGTGCGATCGCGGTGGTGGTGACCATGGCGAACCCCGACCGGCTGGGGATCGTCTCCTCCGGTGACCGTACCGCCGCGCCCCCGGCGCAGGCGACCGCCGATCCCGGTGGCGCGGGCGCCGCCGAGGCCCCCGGGCGGACCCTGACCGCGCCGGCCGACGGGTTGCGCCGGGCCACCTTCGAGCTGATGGACGGGGTGACCTCGTTCCGGCTGCGCACCGACGACCTCGGTGCCGACCTGTACCGGATCAGCAGCCCCGCCGACGCCGGACTCACCCCCCGCCCCCAGGTCTCCGGCGACCGGGTGCAACTGCGGGTGACCCGCCGGGACCGGCCCGGCCGGGGCGTCGTGGACGTGACGCTCAACGCGCGGGTGACCTGGCGGTTGCGGCTGATCGGCGGGGTCAGCGACCACGTGCTCGACCTCACCGGCGCGCGGCTGTCCGGGGTGGAGCTGATCGGCGGCGCGGCCCGGATCGACCTGCGGCTGCCGCCGACCACCGGCACCCGCACCGTACGGATGACCGGCGGCGTCAACCAGTTCGTCGTCCACGCCCCCGGCGGCCCTCCGGTCCGGGTCCGCGCCGCCTCCGGCGCGGGCAGCGTCGTGTGGTACGGCGACCGGCGCGACGGGTTGGCCCGGGGCGCGACGGTCGGCTCGCCGAACTGGGACCGGTCACCCGACCGGCTCTACCTCGACCTGGTGGAAGGGGCGAACACCGTCACCGTCGTCGAGGACTGAACCGTCGTCGAGGACCGAACCGTCCCGGGACGGACCCGTCGCGGGCCGGCCGGCATAGAGTCGGGCGGTGGACCGTACCGAATCGTTGCCGGCGCAGACCCGACCACCCGGCGTCGCCCCCGAGGACCCGGGCAGCGTGCTGCTGCCCGGCCACGACGTGCCGCTGGGCCGGTACACCACGGTGCGCCGGCTGCTGCCGCAGCGGGCCCGCCGGATGGTCGGGGCGTGGTGCTTCGTCGACCACTTCGGCCCGGACGACGTGGCGCAGCGCCCCGGCATGGAGGTGCCCCCGCACCCGCACACCGGGTTGCAGACGGTCACCTGGCTGCTCGACGGCGAGATCGTGCACCGGGACAGTCTCGGCAACGTCCAGCCGATCCGTCCCGGCCAGCTCAACGTGATGACCTCCGGGCACGGTATCGCCCATTCCGAGCGGTCCCCGGCCATCCATCCGCCGCTGATGCACGGCGTGCAGCTGTGGGTGGCGCTGCCCGACCCGGCGCGTGCCGGTGCCGCCGGCTTCGCCCACCACGCCGACCTGCCCCGCTGGCGGTCCGGCGACTGGGACCACACCCTGCTCGTCGGCGAGCTGGCCGGCGAGGCGTCCCCGGCGGTGGTGCACACCCCGCTGCTCGGCGTGCAACTGGCGGCGCACGGCCCGGCCCCGGCGACGCCGCGACTGCGACCCCGCTTCGAGTACGCCCTGCTGGCGATGTCCGGCCGGGCCCGGGTGGACGGCGTGTCGCTGGAGCCCGGCGCGCTGCTCTACCTCGGCACGGGGCGGGGCGGGCTGGAGGTGAGCGCCGAGCCGGGCAGCCGGCTGATGCTGCTCGGCGGTGAGCCGTTCGACGAGCCCCTGGTCATGTGGTGGAACTTCGTCGGCCGCTCGCACGAGGAGGTGGCCGCCGCCCGCCAGGACTGGATGGCCGGCCGACGGTTCGGGCGGGTCACCGACGACGCGGCCCCGCCGCTGCCCGCCCCGGACCTGCCGACCGTCCGGTTGAAGGCCCGGGACCGGCGGGGGGACCTGCACGGTTGACCGGCCCGCCCCGGTGGTGTGCTCGCCCACAGTATTTCCAGAATCAGCCGTACGGGTGATGGCGTGGCCTATGATGATCGTGGCAGCGATGCCCACCCGGTTCGGGTGGCCACCCGGCGGTTCGCCGGTGAACAGGCACGCGTGCGCCCCAGGTCGCGGTTCGTGACCCGGGGCGCCCGCCTGTCCGGGGTCAGATGCTCCGCAGGTGCTGCGCGACCCGCTGGTGCTGCTTCTCCCTCGCCTGCTGCGCCCGCCGGGCGGCGTCGACCTCCGGGGCGGGGTCGATCCGGGCGGAGCGGGCCACCTCCGCGTCGTTGGCGTAGTCCACCGGCGGCAGCGCCCGCAACGCCCGCAGCACGTCCGGCGGTGCGCCCTCCCGTTCGGCCTGGCGCACCACGGCCTCCTTCGCCGCCGGGTAGTCCAGGCTGGACAGGTACCGCAGGACATCGGTCCGACTGGCCATCGGTGGGCCTCCTCGCCGCCTCGATCCGGTCACGATCGGCGGCGGTTACCCGCCCGGCGGCCGGTCACGCGCCGACGGGCGGAAAACCCGGGCGGGCCGGGGCGGGCGGCGTCGTTTCCGGGTCGTCCCGGCGGGTAACCGAGCCGCCTCATGTCGAAGGGAGCCCCGCATGAACTACGACACCTTCGTCGACCAGGTGGCCCGGCGGGTCCGTACCGACCCGCAGCGGGCGGTGGTGCTGATCCACGCGACGCTGGCGACCCTCGCCGAACGGTTGACCGGGGGTGAGGTGCTCGACCTGGCGACGCAGCTGCCCGCGCCGCTGCGGCTGGCGCTGCGGCCCCGCCCCGGTACGGAGGCGGCCGAGCTGTTCGGCGCGGCCGAGTTCGTCGCCCGGGTGGCGCACCGGGCCGAGCTGGACGAGCCGGCCGCGCGGGAGGGGGTGCGGGTGGTCTTCGGCACCGTCCACGAGGCGGTCAGCGGCGGCGAGTTCGACGATCTGGTGACCCGGCTGCCCCGCGACTACCGCGATCTGGTGGAGCCGGCGCTCGCCCCCGGCATGGCCACCCCGCGCCGGGCCTGACCCACCGGCCGCGCCCCGGGCGGTGGACCGGGGCACACAGCCGTTGACCAGGGCAACCACGCCGGAACGGGAGTCCGCCCTGACTTGGCGAGTCGTCCGGACCTGGCCTAACCTGGTCGGCACGAGGGGAGTACTTCCCACGAACCATTCCGGTCAGTACGGCGTGCCCCGGGCGCGCCTCGGGTGGTTGCCCACGGCGAACGTGGGTGAAGGAGACCTCGAACATGGCACGGTGTTCGAGGAGGCTCCATGACCGATCTGTCGTACTTTGCTGCCGGTGGGTTGTCGTCGGTCGGCACCCCCACCCTGTGGGCGGTGACCATCGTCGGCGTGCTCGCCCTGCTGGTGCTCGACTTCCTGGTCACCCGACGGCCGCACGAGGTGTCGATCCGGGAGGCGCTGGGCTGGTCGGCGTTCTACATCGCGCTGCCGTTGGCCTTCGGCGGCTGGGTCTGGTACCGCTTCGGCTCCCAGCAGGGCGTCGAGTACCTGACCGGCTACCTGGTCGAGAAGTCGCTGTCGGTCGACAACCTCTTCGTGTTCATGCTGCTGCTGGCCGCCTTCGCGGTGCCCGCCGTGCTCGCCCAGCGGGTGCTGCTCTACGGCATCGCGGGCGCGCTGGTGCTGCGTGCGGTCTTCATCGCCCTCGGCGCGGCGGCGTTGCAGACCCTCGACTTCGCCTTCCTGATCTTCGCCATCATCCTCATCGCCACCGCGGTCAAGCTGCTGCGCGACGCCCTCTCCGGGCACGAGCAGGAGATCGACATCAACAGGATGCGGTCGGTGCGGCTGCTGCGCCGGTTCATGCCGGTGGTCGACGAGTACCACGGCACCCGGATGACGATCCGGCAGCACGGCCGGCGGGCGCTCACCCCGTTCGCCCTCGTGGTGGTCGCGGTGCTCGCCACCGACATCGTCTTCGCGGTCGACTCGGTGCCCGCCGTCTACGGCATCACCGAGGACCCCTACCTGGTCTTCGCCACCAACGCGTTCGCGCTGCTCGGGCTGCGGGCGCTCTACTTCGTGCTGCACGCCGCGCTGAGCCGCCTGGTGCACCTCAGCTACGGCCTGGCGATCATCCTGGCCTTCATCGGCGTCAAGCTCGGCCTGCACTGGGCGCACGGCATCTGGCCGGGCGTGCCGGAGATCCCGACGCTGGCCTCACTCGGCGTGATCATCGGGGTTCTGGTCGTGGTCACCCTCACCAGCCTGCGGGCCACCCGTGACCGGGAGCCCGGCGAGGCCGAGGTCGTCGTCGACAAGCACTGACGGTACGCGACCGGCGGCGGCCCGCGACGGGGCCGCCGCCGTCGTGGCCCGGTCCGCCGGAACCCTCCCGCCCACGCCCGCCGGGTGGTACGACTGACGGGTGGGAATCGTGTCACCGGGCTTCCAGGGCCGCCGCCGGACGACCGACCCGGCCCTGCCGCCGGGGCAGTACCTGACCGAGGACTTCCCGGTGCTGTCCGCCGGGCCGACCCCCCGGGTCCCGCCGGACCGGTGGGAGTTCGTCCTCACCACCGAGACCGGCGACGAGGTCCGCTGGTCCTGGGCGGAGCTGATGGAGCTGCCGCAGGAGACCCCCACGGTGGACATCCACTGCGTCACCCGGTGGTCGAAGTTCGGCACCAACTGGCAGGGCGTCTCGCTGGACGTGCTGCTCGACGGGGTGGACACCGCCGCCGACTACGCCCAGGCCCACTCGTACGGCGGCTACACCACCAACCTGCCGCTGGACGACCTGCGCGACGGGCGGGCCTGGGTGGTGCACGGCTACGACGGCGAACCGCTGCCCGCCGAACACGGCGGCCCGGCCCGGCTGCTGGTGCCGCACCTCTACTTCTGGAAGTCCGCCAAGTGGGTACGCGGCCTGCGGCTGACCGTCGAGGACGAACCCGGTTTCTGGGAGACCGCCGGCTACCACGACTACGGCGACCCGTGGCGCGAGCAGCGCTACCAGGGCGACTGAGGTGACCGGGGCGGGTGGCCGGCTGGCCACGCCGCTGGGCTGGCGGGTGGCCCGGCTGGCGCAGCGCCGGATCGAGACGCCCACCGCGCAGACCCTCGTGCTGTCGGTGCCCGGCTGGCCGGGGCACCTGCCGGGGCAGCACGTCGACGTCCGGCTCACCGCCCCCGACGGGTACCAGGCGGCCCGGTCGTACTCGCTTGCCGGTCCGGCCGACGGCGAGCGGATCGCGTTGACCGTGCAGCGGGTGCCCGACGGCGAGGTGTCGCCGTACCTGACCGACACCTGGTCCGAGGGGGACCCGGTGGAGGTACGCGGCCCGGTCGGCGGCTGGTTCGTCTGGCGACCCGAGCAGACCGCGCCGGTGCTGCTGGTCGCCGGTGGCTCCGGGGTGGTGCCGCTGATGGCGATGGTGCGGGCCCGCCGGGCCGCCGGCAACCGCGCGCCGTTCCGGCTGATCTACTCGGTACGCACCCCGGCGGACGTCATCTACGCCGACGAGCTGCGCACCCGGGCCCGCGACGACCTCGGCCTGGACGTCACCTACGTCTACACCCGCGAGGCCCCCGACGGATGGCGGGGCGAACCGCACCGGATCGGCCTGGCCGACGTGAACACCCACGGCTGGCCGGCGGACCTGGAGCCGCTCTGCTACGTCTGCGGCCCGACCGGCTTCGTGGAGACCGTCGCGGACCTGCTGGTGGGGCTGGGCCACCCGACCCGCCGGGTCCGCACCGAACGGTTCGGGCCCACCGGCTGACCGGCGAGGAGAACCGATGACCGAGATGTCCTACCTGGACGGCAACATGCTCGACGGGCCGCTGCGCGAGCTGCTCGCCGTGGACCTGAGCGCGGCGACCGGGCGGTGCGCGTCCTGCGGCATGGTCGGCCCGATGGCCGGCCTGCGCGTCTACGCCCACGCCCCCGGGCTGGTGGGTCGCTGCCCGGCCTGCGCCGAGGTGATGCTCCGGCTGGTCCGGGCCCCCGACCGCGCCTGGCTGGACCTGCGCGGCGCGACCTACCTCCAGGTGCCGATGCCGCCGACCACGCCGCCGTCCCTGCGCTGATCACGGTGCGGCGGCGACCGACGCCCGGCGCACCAGCGGGCACGGCAGGGCGACGTGCCGGGCCACCCGACGGCGGGCCCCCTTCGGCCGGTCGAGCAGCTCCACCATGGTCTCCACCGCCCACGCGCCCATCCCGTGGTGCGGCAACGCCACGCTGGTCAGGGCGGGGAACAGCCCGTCGGCGATGACCTCCTGGTTGTCGCAGCCGACCACCGAGAGTTCCTGCGGGACCCGCAGGCCGAGTTCGGCCGCCGCCCGGTAGACGCCCATCGCCATCGCGTCGGTGAAACAGAACAGCGCCGTCGGCCGGTCGGCCGCGCCGAGCAGGGCGCGGGCCGCCCGGTGCCCCCCGGCGGGGTCGCCGACGTCGGCGTACACCAGCTCCGGCCGGTACGGCACCCCGGCCGCCCAGAGCGCCTCCCGGTAGCCGAGCAGCCGGCCCCGGGCGGCGGGGACGTCGTCGACGGTGGTGACGAAACCGATCCGCCGGTGTCCGTGGGCGAGTAGTTCCCGCACCGCCGTGGCGGCACCACCGCGCTCGTCCGGCACCACCGAGGGGACCGTGGCGTCGGCGCTGCGGGCGTTGAGCAGCACCACCGGCATCGGGCGCAGCTCGTCGGGGACCCGCACCACCCGGTGGTCCATGGTCGCGTAAAGAACCCCGTCGACCCGGTGCCGTGCCAGGGCCCGGATCTCCCGCCGTTCGACCTCGGGGTCACGGCCGGTGGTGAGCAGCAGCACCCACCCGCGCGCCGACGCGGTCTCCTGCGCGCCCAGGACGAGCCGCCCGGCCTGGCCGGCGGCGGCGACGACGTCACCGAGCAGCCCCAGCGCGTACGACCGTTGCAGCCGCAGCCCCCGGGCCAGCCCGTTCGCCGCGTAGCCGAGCTGGCGGGCCACCGTCTCGACCCGTTCCCGGGTCTGGGCGCTGACCCGGGTACCGGACTTGTTGTTCAGCACGTGGGAGACGGTGGTCACCGAGACACCTGCGGCGGCGGCGACGTCCCGGATGCTCGCCTTCGGTCCCATCGGTTCACCTTCGTGTCGCTCGTGACTCGGCCGTCGGACCCGCCGGCCCGACAACGCTAGCCGAACGGACCCACCGGTGGAGATCACCAACGGCCCCGCCCACGGGATGGTCGCCCGGCGGTGCCGGTGGGTCGCCGGGCGGCGGTCCGGTCCGCCCCGTGCGGCACCGCCCGCCGGGCCCACCGGCGGGCGGCGCCGCACGGCTCAGATCCGGGAGGTGAAGGCGACGAGCACCTGGTACGGCGCGGGACTGCCGGTGTTGTCGAAGCAGATCACGTCCACCGGGGCGTCCACCGCGTACGACCACGGCTGGGTCAGGTTGCAGTAGTTCGGCCCGGTGCCCTGTGCGGTGACCTGCGCGTGCGTCTCCTTCTGCCCGAGCTGCTTGAAGGTGACCAGGTAACGGCCGGCCGGGGCGAGCGGCGCGATGGTGTTGACGCCCACCCCGAGCTGGGAGTTGTCGTTGGTGGGGCCGCCCGCCGCGCTGGCCAGGTGACCGAAGAACGTCGGCGGGGCCAGCGACCCGACCACCGACCGTCCCCGGTGGTAGGAGAGGGTGAAGTCGGTGTTCACGGGCGCGCCGGCCTGGTCGAAGCAGAACACGTAGACCAGCACGTCGGTGCCGGAGGCGCCCCAGCGGGCGACGGTGCACCGGCGCGGACCGGCGTTCGGCTGGATCGCGGTGGCCTGCACGTTGCCGGCCAGCACCCCGGCCAGCCCGACCCCGGGCAGCTTCACCGACCACTGTCCGACCCCGAGCGGGGCCAGCGCGGCGGGGGCCCCGGTCGACACGTACGACTGGACCAGGCCGCTGACCCCGCCCTGGACGTAGGCGTGCGCGGTGCCGGCCGGCAGCACCCCGGAGCTGGCGGTCCACAGCACGGTGAACCGGCTGTCGTCGCGGGTGCCGCCGGGGGCGAAGCACTGCACGTCGACGATCTCGTCGGTGCCCGACTGGAACCAGCGCACCACCGTGCAGTAGTGCCCGGCCCGGTCGACCGGCGTCACGTGCGGCACCCCGCGCGCACCGGCGCCGATCTGCGGGAAGCGCACCTGGAACCGGCCCGGGGCGAGTTTGACGCCGTCGGCCCAGGCGGCCGGGAAGGCGGTCTTCCAGGTGCCCCACTGCCGGCTGGTGTCCAGCACGGTCCAGCTGGTGACGGTGGGGTTGTCGACGTAGGCGAAGCCCCAGCGGTCCGCGGTGGCGGCCGCGGCGGGTGCGGCCGGCGCGAGCCCCACGGCAGCCACCAGGGCGGCCAGTGCGACGGCGACGACACGGCGAACTCTCATCTGTTCCTCCGATCGGTGGTGGTCGAACAGGAACTCAGCGTGAGCGGAAGGCGCGCCCAAAGCAACGGTGTCGGCTACGCGGTGTGACGACAGTCGGGAGCCCGTCACTGATGTATCAAACTGCCCCCGACGGCCTCGTCCGCCGCGCTCCGGCGCGGCGGTGCCGGTGCGACCGACACGTTTGTCGGGCTGACCGCCGGGAAGGGAGCGGACATGACGAAACCTCGGGTGGTGATCGTGGGGGCCGGTTTCGCCGGTTACCACGCGGCGAAGACGTTGCGTCGGCTGGCCGGCGGACGGGCCGAGATCGTGCTGCTGAACTCGACCGACTACTTCCTCTACCTGCCGCTGTTGCCCGAGGTGGCCGCCGGGGTGGTCGAGCCCACCCGGATCTCGGTCCCGCTGACCGGCACCCTGCCCGGGGTCCGGGTGGTCGTCGGCGAGGCCGACCGGGTCGACCTGCGCCACCGCTGGGTCGGTTTCACCAACCCGGAGGGGGAGCGGGGCCAGCTCGCCTACGACCGGCTGGTGCTCTGCGTCGGCAGCGTCAACAAGCTGCTGCCCATCCCCGGTGTGACCGAGTACGCCCACGGTTTCCGGGGCCTGCCCGAGGCGGTCTACCTGCACGACCACGTGGTCCGCCAGATCGAGCTGGCCGAGCAGGCGCAGGACCCGGCCGAGCAGCGGGCCCGGTCCACCTTCGTCGTGGTGGGCGCGGGCTACACCGGCACCGAGGTCGCCGCGCACGGGCAACTCTTCACCGACGCGCTGCACGCCCAACGCCCCCGGTTGACCGTCCGGCCCCGGTGGATGCTGCTGGACGTCGCCCCCCGCGTGCTGCCGGAGCTGGACGAGCGGATGTCGCAGACCGCCGACCGGGTGCTGCGCCGCCGGGGGGTCGACGTCCGGATGGGCACCTCCGTCGCCGAGGCCACCGCCGACGGGGTGCACCTCACCGACGGCGAGTACGTCCCGACCTGCACGCTGGCCTGGTGCGTCGGGGTCCGCCCCGACCCGTTCGTGGCCGAGCTGGGCCTGCGTACCGAGAAGGGCCGGCTGGTGGTCGACGAGTATCTCAACGTCCCCGGCTTCCCCGAGGTGTACGCCTGCGGCGACGCCGCCGCCGTGCCGGACCTGACCCGCCCCGGGCAGCTCTGCACGATGACCGCCCAGCACGCGCAGCGGCAGGGCAAGCTCGCCGCGCACAACATCGCCGCCTCCTACGGGCACGGCCGGCGTCGCCCGTACAAGCACCACGACCTGGGCTGGGTGGTCGACCTGGGCGGAAAGGACGCGGCGGCGAACCCGCTGAAGCTGTCGCTGTCGGGGCTGGCCGCCAAGGCGGTCACCCGGGGCTACCACCTGCTGGCGATGCCCGGCAACCGGGCGCGGGTGAGCGCCGACTGGGTGCTCGACGCCGCGCTGCCCCGCCCGGCGACGCAGCTCGGCCTGGTCCCGGCCCACGCCGTGCCGCTGGAGAGTTCCTCGCCCGAGGTGCCGGTGCGCACCCGCTGAGCCGGTGCCGCCCGGACGGCCACGGGACGCCTGCGAGACCCGGCGACGACCTCCGCCCCGGCTTCACTCCCGTGGGGTGAGGGGTGCTCACCCGCGCGGGACAGACCATCGGGACGACCGGAGGTCTTCCGAGGCACGCGGAAGGGTAGGTCGTCATGAAGAGGATCGTGGAGATTGTCCCGGCCCGTCCCGGTTGGTACTCCCGCTGGCAGGTCGGCCCCGAGGTGACCCGGTGCTACCCGGTGAGCCTCTGGGCGCTGGTGGAGGAGGCCGACGGCTCGGGCCGCGAGGTGGTGGGCATGGACTGTGCCGGGCAGTGGCCCGGCGCGGAGGACAACGAGTCGGGCGGGGGATTCGTCCGGTACCTGTTCCAACTGCCCGATTCCGGTCCTCCGGAGGACGTCGAACCCCCGTCGTCCGCCGCGCCCCGGTCGACCGGGCCGCGCCGGCAACCGGCCGTCGAGGCGCAGGAGGCTGTCGTCAGCGCGTGACGGTGACCCGCCCAGGCCCTCCTCCCGGCCCCCGGCCCCTGGTCCCAGGGTCGGGGGCCACCCCGGCCGGACGGCTCAGCCCACCTCGCGGACGTCGTCGCCGGTGCCGGCCGCCGGCTGCTCCTGCACCGCCAGCAACTCGGCCAAACCGGTGCGGTCGAGCAGCTGCTGGAGCCGGGCGCCGACCCCGGTCAACCGGACCGGGCCGGCCCCGCCCTGGCTGAGCACCACGAACGCGCTGAGCCCCGACGAGTCGCACAGGCCGACCCCGCCCAGGTCGATGATCAGCGTGCGGTGACCGTCCGCGCGGACCCCGGCCGCCGCCTCGACCAGCTCCGGCGCGGTGTCGAAGTCGAGGTCGCCGGTGAGCCGCAGCCGGGCGGTGCCGGCGTCGAGCCGGGTCACCTCGATGGTCAACAGCTGCGGGCGCATGTCCCCATGTTCCCAGCAACGGGTGATCGGGAAACGCCGGGGTTCGGCCGACGCGGTCCCCGCACGCCCGGTACGGGCGGTTCGCCCCGGACCGGGCGTCCCGGTGCCCGGGTTCAGGCGGACGCGGCCGGGCGCTGCGGCGCGGGGGTGGACTGCTGCGGCAACTGACGGGCCAGCAGGCCGGTGACCCCGGTCATGTCGAGGATGGTGGTCAGGAAGCGGGGGACGGCCCGCAGCCGGACCAGCGTCCCGACCCGTTGCCCCTCCCGCCAGGCGTGCACGATGACCGACAGGCCGGTGCTGTCGATGAAGGTCAGCCCGGAGAAGTCGAAGACGATCACCGCAGGGCGCTCCACCAGCACCCGGTCGACCTCCACCCGCAACGGGCGGGAGGTGGCGTAGGCCAGCTCACCGCCGACCGACAGGACCGGCGCCCCGGGGTCGGAGCGGTCCACCGACATGGTCAACGGGGCAGCCTCGGGTTTCCTTCCAGGGGGCACCACAGCACGCCTTTCCGCGAGGGCCGACGGTCGGGCCGGACTACGCCGGATCGTAACAACCCGCCGGTGGACCCGCAGGGATGCGCATCCGCGCAGGACGCCGTGCGGTGGCGGTGACCGCGTTCCGGCGTAGGCTGAGCGGAACAGATTGGAACATACGGCCTACATCCGGGATGCGCCGGATGGCGACAAGGGGAGTGGGGCTCAGCTGGTGAGTGCTGCCGACGTCAGGGGCTTCGACCCGGGCGACGGACGGATCTCCACGCCGAGTGCCGGTCGGGCTGCGGCGCGGTCCGCCGGCGCGCCCACCGGGCTGCCGCCGTTGGCCCCCGACCGGGTCGGCCCCGACCCTGCCCGGCCCGACCCCGTCCGGCCCGATCCGGACCGCGTCGACCCGGCCTGGTCCGAGGTCGTCGAACACTTCCGGGAGGGGCTGGTCGTCTGCGACGCCGACGGGATGGTCCGGCACGTCAGCCCGGTCGCCGCGCGGCTGCTGCCCGAGGTGTCCCCCGGCCGTCCGCTGGCCGCCGCCGGTCTCGCCGTGCTGACCGGGGCCGCCGCCGAGCCCGACGGGTTCGGTCACCACGGCCGGCGGCTGCGCATCCGCCGGGTGCCGCTGTCCGGCTCCCGCAGCTGCCTGTACGTCGAGGACGTCACCGACAGCGTGTCCCGGGCCGACGCGCTGCTCGCCGAGCGGGCCCGGTCGGCCTTCCTCGCCGTGGTCGGCGAGAAGCTGGGCAACCCGCTGCACCCGGACCGGGCCGCCGCCGCCGTGGTCCGGCTCACCGTGCCGACCCTGGCCGAGGTGGCGGTGCTGGTGCTCGCCCCCCGCTCCGGGCGGGCCCGGTGGTGGCGGGCGACCCGGGCCGACGACGAGTCGCCCACGGTGGACAGCGGCATGCTGCCCGCCGCCGCGCTACCCCCGGCGATCGTCGAGGGGTTGTCCGGTGTGGAGCCGCACACGGTCGACTGGCTGGTCGACCAGGCGGTCGAGGCCGGTTGGCTGCCGGGGCTCAGCGCCCGCGAGGTGACCGCCCGGGTGGTCCCGCTGCCCGGTCGGGACGCCCCGGCGGGTGTGTTGCTGGTGGCCCGGCGTACCCGCTGGTACGACGACGCCGACGTGGAGCTGGTGCGGGCCTTCGCCGCCCGGGCCGGCGCGGCGCTCACCACCGCGGTCCTCTACCGCAACCAGGCCGAGGTGGCCGACACCCTCCAGGCCAGCCTGGTGCCGGTGGAACCGGCCGAGGTGGCCGGGGGGCAGTGGGGCACGGCCTACCGGCCCTCCCAGGCGAGCCTGCGCATCGGCGGCGACTTCTACGGCGCGCACCGGCTGGCCGACGGCGGCGCGGTGTTCTTCCTCGGTGACGTCTCCGGCAAGGGGGTGGAGGCGGCGGTCTTCACCGGCCAGCTCCGCCAGTGCCTGCAGGCGCTCTACCGGGTCGAGTCGCGGCCCGGCCGGCTGCTGAAGCTGCTCAACGACGCCCTGCTGGAGACCACCCAGGCGCACGGGCAGGGCCGTTTCGCCACCATGGTGCTCGGGGTGGTCCGCCCGCACCGCGACGGCGGCCTGTCGCTGACCCTGGCCGGTGGCGGGCACCTGCCGCCGCTGGTGCTGCGCCACGGCGGCGAGGTGGAGACGGTGCCGCTGAGCGGCATGCTGATCGGCGTGGTGCCCGACCCCCGCATCGGCGAGGTCACCGTCCGGTTGGCGGTGGGGGAGACCTGCCTGCTCTACAGCGACGGGGTGACCGAGGCCCGGGGCGGTCGGCGCGGCGACGAGCAGTTCGGTCAGGACCGGCTGGTCCACGCCGTCACCGGCTGTCACCGGATGCCCGCCGCGGCGCTCGCCGAGCGGGTCGAGCAGGTCACCTGCGACTGGCTGGCGCACGGCGACCACGACGACATCGCGGTGCTCGCCCTGCGGGCCACCGGGCCGGGTGGCCGCCCCCGGCGGCACCTGCACTCGGTGCCGGCCGTGCCGGGCCCGGCCGAGGAGAGGACGTCCCGACCGTGACCGCCCCGACCGTCCCGGCCGACCCGTACCGGGCCTTCGGCGACTTCCTCGCCTGCCTGGAGGAGGCCGACGAGTACGGCGCGATCGAGGTCGTCACCGGGCTGCTCGACGCCGGCGTCCCGGCGGAGCGGGTGCTGCTCGACCTGGTCGCCCCGGCGCAGACCGAGGTGGGCGAGCGGTGGGCCCGCAACGAGTGGAGCGTGGCGCAGGAGCACGCCGCGACGCACATCAGCGAGCGGGCGGTGGCGGCGGTCGCCGGGTACGCCGCTCCACGTCCGACCCGGGGACGGATCGTGGTGGCCTGCATGGACGGTGAGTGGCACGCCCTGCCGCCCCGGCTGGTAGCCGAGGTGCTGCGGCTGCGCGGCTGGCAGGTGACCTTCCTGGGCGCCAGCGTGCCGGCCGCCCACCTGGTGTCGTACCTGCACCGGCACGACGCGCACGCGGTCGCGTTGGCCTGCGCCCTGCCGATGCGGTTGCCGCAGGCACACCGGATGATCGAGGCGTGCCGGCGTTCGGACGTACCGGTGGTGGTCGGTGGCCGTGGGTTCGGCGCGGACGGCCGGTGGGCCCGGCGGCTCGGGGTCGCCTGGGCGCCGGACGCCCCGGGCGCGGCCGATCTGGTCGCCGACGAGCGGGCGCTGCGCCGGGTGCCCCCGGCCGACCTCGCCCACCTCGCCGACGACGAGTACGCCAGCCTGGTGAAGCGGCGCGGCGAGCTGATCGACTCGGCGGTGGCGGACCTGCGGGCCCGGATGCCGGCGGTCGGGGACTACACCCCGGCGCAGTGGGACGCCACGACGAGCGACCTGGGGTACATCGTGGACTTCCTGGCCGCCGCCCTCTACGTCGACGACGCGGAGCTGTTCACCGACTTCGTGACGTGGCTGGTGGCGATCCTGACCAGCCGGGGGGTGCCGGCCGGGTCGGTCGCCTCCACCCTGGGGCACTACGCGCGCATCCTGCGGGACTTCCCCCGGGCGGGGCGGTTCCTGGCGCTCGGCGCGGCGGCGACCGTCGCGTCCGGCGGGGTGCGGCACTGACGCGCCTTGCGGGCCCCCGGGGGAGCGCTGCGTATACTTGCTGCACTGCAAGGGTCTGCCTGTGGTGGGAGCGAGAGGGACGATGTTGACCTTCACCGTGACGCACGCCGAGCGGGACGGTGGCGGCGTGTGTCTGCGGCTCGCCGGTGAGCTGGACCTCAGCTCGGCCGGGGTACTCAACACCGAGATCGACCGGCTCGCCGCGGGCGGCCAGCGGCACCTGCTGCTCGACCTGACCGAGCTGACCTTCTGCGACTCCACCGGCATCGCCGCCTTCGTCCGGGGGGACAACCTCGCCGCAGCCCGGGGTGGCTGGCTGCGGCTGTGCGGGGCGACCGGCCGGGTGGACCGGGTCCTTCAGATCACCGGCCTGGCCGACGTGCTGCGCTATCAGCCCGACACCGCCGACCCGCGGTCGCCGTCCGCCCGGTGATGGGCTAAATTTCCCCGCCAGCGGGTGACCGCGCAGTTCCCGCTCCGCGGGTGACCGCGTTCGGTCAGGCCGCCAACGGGGTACCGAGACCGTCGTCCCCCGCTCGCCGACACAGACAGGTTGGACCCATGGACCGAGGCGCCACGAACCCCGTCCGCATCCTGGTGGTCGACGACGACCCGGGTGACGTGCTGATGATCGAGGAAGCCCTGGCGGACTCCGGCATCGCCAAGGTCATCGACGTGGTCGGTGACGGCCAGGAGGCGATGGAGTTCCTGCGGCAGGAGGGCCGGCACGTCGACGCCCGGCGGCCCGACGTGATCCTGCTCGACCTGAACATGCCCCGGATGGACGGGCGGCAGGTGCTCGGCGAGGTGAAGCAGGACGACGACCTGCGCACCATCCCGATCGTGGTGCTGACCACCTCCAACGCGGACACCGACATCGTGGGCAGCTACAGCCTCCAGGCCAACGCCTACGTCACCAAGCCGATCGACCTGGACGACTTCAACGACGTGGTGCGCCGGATCGACGAGTTCTTCGGTCGGGTCGTGGTGCTGCCCAAGCGTTCCTGACCGCCCGGGGTGTCCCGGCGCGTCGGGTCCGTCCCGGTCGTCGGCCCGAAGAGCCGCCCCGCAATTGCTGAACATTTTTCTCGAACCGCCCCGGGGGTCGTCGGCTGCCGCGAGGATCGAGCTGGGACAGACGTACCAGCTTCCTGGGGGGCGACACGTATGAGGTTCTCCGTCGTTGAGTCCGGCTACGACCGGCGACAGGTCGATTCCTGCCTGGACGAGCTCGGAGTCCGGTTGACCCGGCTCGCCGCGCGGGCGGAGGTGATCGCCGGCGCGGGGCGGGACTGGGACCAGATCCGCCAGGAGACCACCCTGCTCCTGGCGATGGTCGACCGGCGGCGGGCCGACGCCGACCGGGGCCCGGCCCGGCCGGCGGCCCCGGGTGCGGCCGACGAACTGCTGGCCCGGGCGCGGGCCGAGCTGGACGCCGCCCGGGAGGAGGCCCGGCAGTTGCGCGAGCGGGTGTACGCCGAGGCGGTGCAGGCCCGCCGCGAGTTCGAGGCGTCGCTGCACGAACGGCGGCACCGGGCGGCCCGGGTCGACCAGCTCCTGACCGGGCTGAGCGTCGAGACGGTGCCGGTCGACACCCCGACCGCCGCCGCCGGGGGTGTCCCGGCCACCCGGGTCGCCACCGGCACCGACGAGGTGACTGTCGACCAGCCCGAGCCGGGCACCCGGGTCGCCTGAACCACCAGGCGGGGCCGGGTCAGGTCAACGCGTCGACCACGGTGGTGGCCCGGTCCTCGTGCCGCGCGTACGCGCCGGGGTAGGCGGAGATCTGCACGGCCTGCGCGGCGGCGGTGATGCTGAGCTGCCGCCAGCCGGGGATCTCGGCCAGCGCGGAGTAGAACGCCCGCGCCGCGTAGGCGGGACGCATCAGCTGGGCGACCGTGCCCCAGCCGCTGCTCGGGCGCTGCTGGAACAGGCCCACCGAGTCGTGGTCCGAGCCGCTGCCCTGGTGCGGGTGGTCGTACGACTCGGGCAGCACGTCGCTGGCGAGGTTGTGCAGGTCGCTCTCCTGCATGGCGGTGGCGACGGCGACCACCAGGCCCCGGCGCGGCACCCCCAGCTCGACGCCGACCTCGACGATCACCTGGGCGTTGGCCATCTGCACCGGGGTGAGCCCGGCGACCGGGCGGGGCCGGGCCGGCTTGGTCGGCTTCGGCGCGGTGCTGCGGGTGGCCGACGGGCGGGGGCTGGCCGGCAGCGGGCTGGCCGGCAGGGCGGTCCGCTCCCGGGCCCGGGAGGCCCGCTGCTCCTCGGAGGCCCGGTCGGCCAGCACCTCCTGCACCGGCCGGGGCTGCCGGTCGACCCGGTGGGTCCCGGCCAGCGCGACGAGCCCCAGGCAGCAGGTCACACCCCCGGCGAGGGCGATCCGGGCGGGGGTCGAGGCGAGCGCGGCGCGGGCGCCCCGTCGGGGTGGCTCCGGCGCGCGGTGCCGGCCGATCCTCCGTTCGTCCGAGGCCACCGGGGTCGAAGGGGTGGCCGGGCGGTTCCGGGGCGGCTGCGGCGCGGCGGTCTCGTCGGGGTGCACCCGACGAGGTTAGAGAGGTTTCGGCCACGGACCGGCGGTGGTATGGGTGGCCTACGCCACAATCGGCCGGAATCCGCCCGGATATTCCCCCCATGCCCCTGTCAAAGCCGTGAACGACGCATGTCGTTCGTGTCGGCCATCGCCGTCATATCGTGATGGAGCGGGCAGGCTTCGGCCCTCGCGGGCCGCAGGCGGGGCATCAGCCGAACGGCGGAGGCGACGACCCGCCGTCCCGGCGGGGCCGCCTCACCCGGACGTGGCGGGGCCGCCGGCTCAGTGCCGGCCGTTCTCGGCCGCGCTCACCGTCAGCCGGTGCCGGCTGCCGTCGTCGCTGGAGAACGGCCACAGCCGGTCGGCGTACGCGACCAGCTCGGCCAACTGCTCCCGGCTCAACCCGGCCGACGAGATGCTGGCGTGCACGTCGGCCCGGTACCGGCCGTCGTCGTCGCGTCCCAGCTTCGCCTCGGCGGTCACCTGCACCGTGTGCGCCTCGTCGGTGATCTCCCCGGCCGCCTCGACCGCCGCGTGGTGCAGGCAGGAGGCGAAGGCGGCGGCGAGCAGCTGCTCCGGGGTCAACCCGGTGCAGTGCGGCGCGAGCGGCGACGCCAGCGCGGTGGACAGCTCACCGTCGTCGGTGCGTACGTGCCCGCCCGTGGCGGTCGCGCTGGCCTCGTGCAGCCAGGAACTCGGATCCGGCATCGCGTTCCCCCCTCATCCGTCGGCCGGATTCCCGGCCACGAACGGGTGAAACGCCCGGGACACGCCGCCGGCCGGGATCAGACCTGTCCGGTCCGGGACCAGTCGGGCAACGCCACCGCCTCGGTCGCCTCGGCGGCCGCCCGTTCGGTCCACGGCGACACCGGCGCGGTGCGGGGCCGGGGCACCGAGGCCAGCATCGGCACGTAGACCCGGGCGTCGACCACCTCCGCCAGCTCCAGGGCCGCCACCAGACTGCCGGGCCGCTCGCGCGGATCGTCGGCGAGGCAGCGCCGGCACAGGTCGGCCACCTCGGGCGGCAGCCCCGCGACCGGCGGCAGCGGCTCCGGCGTGATCTTCCGGCGGGACCCGACCAGCTGGGTGGCGGTGGTCCCCGCCGCGTACGGCAACTTCCCGGTGAGGCAGTAGTAGAGCAGCACGCCGACGGCGTACATGTCGGCGGCGGGGGTGGCCGGCTGCCTGTCGAACTGCTCCGGGGCCAGGTACGCCGGAGTCCCCACCAGCATGCCGTCCGGGCTGTGGTCGGGGGCACCGGCCGGGGTGGCGATACCGAAGTCGAGCACCTTCGCCCCCGACGGGGTGAGCATCACGTTGGCCGGTTTGACGTCGCGGTGCACGATCCCATGGGCGTGCGCCGCGGCGAGCGCGGCGGCCACCTCGGCGCAGACCCGGACCGCGATACGCCAGTCCAACGGGCCGGCCCGCAGGTGCGCGGCGAGGGTCTCGCCCTCCACCAACTCCATCACGATGTACGGCATCTCCCGGCCCGGCAGGGTCGTCGAGGTGCCGAAGTCGTGGACGCTGGCCACGTTGGGGTGCACCAACCGGGCGGCGGACCGGGCCTCGGCCCTGATCCGCTCGACCGAGGTCTGCTCGCCCCGGTGGGCGGGGGACATCAGCTTCACCGCGACCGGCCGGTCCAGGACGATGTCGTGGGCCCGCCAGACCTCCGACATCCCACCCATGCCGATGCGCTGTTCGAGCTGGTACCGCCCGGCCAGCGTCCTCATCGACCCGCTCCCGTCCATGCCGACCGCGTCGCCGGGGTGGCGATGGCGCTGTCGAGCCGGTACCCGGCCGCTGCGCTGGGCAAACCGTGCCCGCTGCGCCCCGCACCCTGGTGGACCCGGTCGAGCGACCCCGGCCCGGTCCCGGGTGCGGTAGCTTGCCGTCAGTGGCCCGCGCGACCGCCGGCCACCGGAGGGAGGCCCCGATGGGCGAGGTGACCGTACGCTTCGTCGGCGGGCCGGCCCACGACCTGGTCCGTACCCTGCCGGCCGACCCGGCGGGGACGCCGCCCGCCCGCTGGGTGCTGCGCCACCCGGACACCCCGCCGGCCCCCGGCGGGGGCGGCCCCGACCACCTCTACCAGCGGGACCGGCCGGCCGGCGACGGCCACTGGACGATGTCGTTCGTGCACACCTACCCGACCGGGGTGGGCCAGTAGTCACCCGGTCGGCCGGGCCGCGCTCCCGGAACGGCCCCCCGACGCCGCCCGGCCCGGTACGGTCGAGCGGGGCCGCCGCACCCGCACAGCGGGCACACAGGATGCGCATAGGTCAGCGCCAGTAACCGGTCCCACGATGGGGGCATGGTGACCGACGGGCAGACCGCACCACACCGGATCGAGTTGCGCCGCCCCGACGGCGAACCCGTCCGGGTGCTGGTGGTCGACGACGAACCCACCCTGACCGACCTGCTGTCGATGGCGCTGCGCTACGAGGGGTGGCAGGTGCGCAGCGCGGGCAACGGGATGGCGGCGCTGAGCGCGGCCCGGCAGTTCCAGCCCGACGCGGTGGTGCTCGACGTGATGCTCCCCGATCTGGACGGCTTCCAGGTGCTGCGCCGGCTGCGCGAGCAGACCCCGACCGTACCGGTGCTCTTCCTGACCGCCCGCGACGCGGTCGAGGAACGGATCGCCGGGCTCACCGTCGGCGGCGACGACTACGTCACCAAGCCGTTCAGCCTGGAGGAGGTCATCGCCCGGCTGCGCGCCCTGCTGCGGCGTACCGGCTTCGCGGTGACCGCCCGGGAGGAGGCCGTGCTCACCGTCGGCGACCTCACCCTCGACGAGGACAGCCACGAGGTACGCCGGGGCGACGACCTGATCACCCTGACCGCCACCGAGTTCGAACTGCTGCGCTACCTGATGCGCAACCCGCGCCGGGTGCTCAGCAAGGCGCAGATCCTCGACCGGGTGTGGAACTACGACTTCGGCGGGCAGGCCAACGTCGTCGAGCTGTACATCTCGTACCTGCGTAAGAAGATCGACGTGGGACGGGCGCCGATGATCCACACCCTGCGCGGCGCCGGTTATGTCCTCAAACCCGCGCCGTGACCGGCCCGACCGGCTGCGTCGCTGGTGGGCCGGCTGGTCGCTGCGTCGTCGGCTGGTGCTCGCCGTGGTGGCGCTGCTCGCGCTGGTCAGCATCGGCATCGGCGGGCTGACCACGGTCGCGCTGCGGCACTTCCTGATCAGCCAGGTCGACGACCAACTCGCCATGGGCGACCGCCGCCACGACAGCAGGTTGCCCTGGGAACGGGCCCCGGATCAGCAGCGGCCCCTCGACCAGGTGACGAGCCGGCAGCCCGAGCCGCCACCGACCTTCCAGGTCGGCTCGATCGGGGTCCGGGTCACCCCACAGGGGGAGACCGTGGCGCGAATCCGGACCAGTTTCTCCGGCCCGACCGAAGCGCTCAGCGCCGCCGAGGCCGCCCCGCTGACCGGCCTGCCCACCGACCACAGGCCGCGCACGGTGGACCTCGGCGACCGGGGCGACTACCGGGCGGCGGCCCGCCAGCTCCCCGACGGCGACATCCTGGTCTTCGCCATCCCGCTCGACGTGGTGCAGGAGACGGTGTGGTGGATGGTCGTCGCCCAGGCCGGCGTCGCCGCCGCCGGCCTGCTCGTCGCCGGCAGCCTGGGCGCGTTGATCGTCCGGGTCACGCTGCGCCCGCTGAACCGGGTGGCGGCCACCGCCGGGCGGGTCGCCGAACTGCCGCTGGACCGGGGTGAGGTGGCGCTGTCGGTACGGGTGCCCGCCGCCGACACCGACCCGCGTACCGAGGTGGGGCAGGTGGGCGCGGCGCTGAACCGGATGCTGGGCCACGTCGCCGCCGCGCTCGCCGCCCGGCAGGCCAGCGAGACCCGGGTACGCCAGTTCGTTGCCGACGCCTCGCACGAGCTGCGCACCCCGCTGGCCGCGATCCGGGGCTACGCCGAGGTGGCCCGCCGGGGCCGGGACCGGGTGCCCCCGGACGTGGCCCACGCGCTGCGCCGGGTCGAATCGGCCAGCACCCGGATGACCAGCCTCGTCGACGACCTGCTGCTGCTGGCCCGGCTGGACTCCGGCCGACCGCTGGCCACCGGGCCGGTCGACCTGACCGCGCTGGTGGTCGACGCGGTCAGCGACGCGCACGTGGCCGGCGACGAACACCGGTGGCAGCTCGACCTGCCCGACGAGGCGGTGGAGGTGCCCGGCGACGCCGTCCGGCTGCACCAGGTGGTGGCGAACCTGCTCGCCAACGCGCGGGTGCACACCCCGCCCGGCACCACCGTCACCACCCGCATCGCCCCGGTGCCCGACGCGGTGGAGCTCAGCGTCACCGACGACGGTCCCGGGGTGCCCCCGGAACTGCGCGACGAGGTGTTCGAACGCTTCGCCCGGGGCGACAGCTCACGGTCCCGGCAGCACGGCAGCACCGGCCTCGGCCTGGCCATCGTGGCCGCCGTGGTGGAGGCCCACCACGGCACCGTCGAGCTGGAGAGCCGGCCGGGCCGCACGGTCTTCACCGTCCGGCTGCCGGCCTCCCCGACGCCCCCGGACCACGCCGCGCCGGCGCCGCCGGATTCCACAGCCCACGCATAGCTCGGTCATGGGGCCGCCCCAACCCGCTCGTCGAGGCTGGCCGCATGGACAGAACCGAGAGTCTGCTGACGACGCCGGCCAGCCCGCCGGACGACACCGCGACCGCACCCGCATCGGGTCCGCCCGCCGCGGCGGGCGCACCGCCGGCCCGCGCGGCGTCGCC
>NZ_JACGMO010000048.1:0-48759 GCF_015354745.1 Micromonospora sp. S-DT3-3-22 | reverse complement strand
CCGCAGCCGGTGCCGCCGCCGACGCCCTGCTCACCGCAGGCGTGGCGGTGGTGGCGCGGCGTCGGCCACCGGCGATCGGCACGGTCACCATGGGGCCCGGTGGCTGGGTCAGCCTGCGCGGTGCCCGGGTGCCCGCGCTGCGCCCGGCGACGCCCCGGCCGTGGTGGGCGCGGCTGCTGCGCGCCCAGCGGCTCGTCGTGCGGCGCTGACCGGCTGCGGGGGTCTTTGGTCCCGGGCGGGGGTGGTCCTGCGCCTCTGCCCGGGACGGCCCGGCCCGGCGAGGCTGATGGTGCAGGCGCAACACCCCGGCGACCCAGGCCGCCGGACCCGACCAGCGCGGAAGGACCGATCATGACCGGCACCGCACATCTCGACCCGTGGCGCGGCTTCACCGGCGACGCCTGGCGCGACACCGTCGACGTGGCCGCCTTCGTCCGGGACAACCACGAGCCCTACACCGGGGACGCGTCGTTCCTCACCGGGCCCACCTGCCGCACCCTGGAGGTCTGGGGCACGCTGCGGGCGATGTTCGTCGACGAGCGCCGCCGGGGCGTGTACGACATCGACGCCGCCACCCCGTCCACCATCACCGCGCACGCCCCCGGGTACATCGACCGGGAGCGGGAGCTGATCGTCGGGTTGCAGACCGACGCGCCGCTGCGCCGGGCCATCATGCCGGCCGGTGGGCTGCGGATGGTGGAGACCGCGCTGAAGGCGTACGGCTTCGCCGCCGACCCGCAGGTGCACCGGATCTTCACCACGTACCGCAGGACGCACAACGACGCGGTCTTCGACGCGTACCCGTCCGACGTGCTCGCCGCGCGCCGCTCGCACATCATCACCGGGCTGCCCGACGCGTACGGGCGGGGGCGGATCATCGGCGACTACCGGCGGGTGGCGCTGTACGGGGTGGACCGGCTGGTCGCCGAGCGGAAGGCGCTGAAGGCGGCGCTGGACGACCGGCCGTCGACCGACGAGGTGATCCGGGACCGGGAGGAGCTGGCCGAGCAGATCCGGGCCCTCGGCGAGCTGGCGCAGATGGCGGCGGGCTACGGCTACGACATCGCCGGGCCGGCCACCACCGGCCGGGAGGCGATCCAGTGGCTCTACTTCGCCTACCTGGCCGCCACCAAGGAGCAGAACGGCGCGGCGATGTCGCTGGGGCGTACCGCCGGGTTCGTCGACGTCTACCTGCGGCGGGACCTGGCCGAGGGACGGCTGACCGAGATGGACGCGCAGGAGCTGGTCGACGACTTCGTGATCAAGCTGCGGATCGTCCGGTTCCTGCGCACCCCCGAGTACGACCAGCTCTTCTCGGGCGACCCGACCTGGGTCACCGAGGCCCTCGGCGGGATGGACGTCGGCGGTCGGCCGCTGGTCACCCGGACCAGCTTCCGTTACCTCCAGACCCTCTACAACCTGGGTCCCGCCCCGGAGCCGAACCTGACGGTGCTCTGGTCGCCCCGGCTGCCGGTCGGGTTCAAGCGGTTCTGCGCCCAGGTGTCGCTGGACACCAGCGCCATCCAGTACGAGAACGACGACCTGATCCGGCCGGCGTACGACGACGACACCGCGATCGCCTGCTGCGTGTCGGCGATGCGGGTGGGCCGGGACATGCAGTTCTTCGGGGCGCGGGCCAACGTCGCCAAGGCCCTGCTGTACGCGATCAACGGGGGGCGCGACGAGATCACCGGCGAGCAGGTCGCCCCGGCCACCCCACCGGTCGGCGGCGAGACCCTCGACTACGCCGAGGTGCTGGCCGCGTACGAACGCACCCTGGACTGGCTGGCCGAGACGTACGTGGACGCGTTGAACGTGATCCACCACCAGCACGACCGGTACGCCTACGAGCGGCTGGAGATGGCCCTGCACGACCACCCGGTGCGCCGGTTCATGGCCACCGGCATCGCCGGGCTGTCGGTGGCGGTGGACAGCCTCGCCGCGATCCGCTACGGCAGGGTGAAGGTGCTGCGCGACGACACCGGCCTGGCGATCGACTACCTGGTCGAGGGGGAACCGCCGACGTACGGCAACAACGACGAGCGGGCCGACGCCATCGCGGTGTGGCTGACCGAGACGTTCGCCGCGAAGCTGCGCCGGCAGCGCACCTACCGCGACGCGGAGCTGACCATGTCGGTGCTGACCATCACCTCGAACGTGGTGTACGGCAAGCACACCGGCAACACCCCGGACGGCCGGCGGGCCGGTGAGCCGTTCGCCCCGGGCGCGAACCCGATGAACGGCCGGGACACCCACGGCCTGGTGGCCGCCGCGCTGTCGGTGGCGAAGCTGCCGTACGACGCCGCCCGGGACGGCATCTCGCTGACCTCGACGGTGACCCCGGACGGGTTGGGCCACACCCGCGACGAACGGATCGACAACCTGGCCGGGGTGCTGGACGGCTACACCGACGCCGGCGGGTTCCACCTCAACGTCAACGTGCTGGACCGGGCCACCCTGGTCGACGCGATGGCGCACCCGGAGCGCTACCCGCAACTGACCGTCCGGGTCTCGGGGTACGCGGTGAACTTCGTCCGGCTCACCCGGGAGCAGCAGGAGGACGTGGTGTCCCGGACCTTCCACGGGTCGCTGTGAACGTCCGGCCGCAGGACGCCGTCGCCACCGCCACCCGGCGGGGCGACGGCGTGCCGACCGGGGCGGTGCACTCGTGGGACGTGTCGGTGGGGGTGGACGGGCCGGGGACCCGGTTCGTGGCCTTCCTCGCCGGCTGCCCGCTGCGCTGCCGCTACTGCCACAGCCCGGACACCTGGTACCGGCGCAGCGGCCGGCACCGCACGGTCGACGACCTGATGGCGGAGATCGAGCCGTACCGGCGGTTCATCGCGGTGGCCGGGGGCGGGGTGACGCTCAGCGGTGGTGAGCCGCTGATGCAGCCCCGGTTCACCGGTGAGGTGCTGCGCCGCTGCCACGACCTGGGCCTGCACACCGCGCTGGACACCTCCGGCTTCCTCGGCGTCCGCGCCGACGACGCCCTGCTCGACGCCACCGACCTGGTGCTGCTGGACGTCAAGTCGTGGGACCCGGCGACGTACCGGCGGGTCACCCGCACCGGGTCGGTCACCCCGACGCTGCGCTTCGGCCGCCGGCTCGCCGACCGGGGCACCCCGATCTGGGTACGGTTCGTGCTGGTGCCGGGCCTCACCGACGCCGAGGAGAACGTGGCCGGGATCGCCGACTTCGCCGCCGGGCTGGGCACCGTGCAGCGGGTCGAGGTGCTGCCGTTCCACCGGCTCGGTGCGCACAAGTACGCCGAGTTGGGGCTCACCTTCCCGCTCGCGCAGACCGCCCCGCCCACCCCGGAGCTGGTGGCCCGGGTCCGGGGCCAGTTCGCCGCCCGTGGCCTGACCGTCACCTGACCCGTCGCCGGAACGCCTCGTCAGCCTTGCTCGTCGTCGTCCGCTGACGGCCTGGGGCGGCGGTGCTCCCGGATGTACGCCTCGACGTCGGACCGCAGCCACACCGAGCCGCCGATCAGCTTCTGGAACGGCGCGGGGAACTTGGGCAGCAGGATGAGCTGCCGGAATCGGGACCTGCTCACGCCCAGCATCTGCTGGATCTCAGCGGCTCCGACGAGCGGCCCCGGAACTTCTTCCTCGCCCATGACCCCGAAGGTATGCACAGTGAGTCCTACCCTTCAGGGCCTGCCTTACACGGGACGCCCTATAGGGCAGCAGGCTTTTCAGCACGCCCTACGGGGCCTGCCCTAGTTGACAGGTGCATTACTGAGGGTGTGGAATCGGTGACGCGGTGCCTCCGCCCTGGTGGAGCAGGGCTCGGCGGGGCGGGGTGCCGCGACGACCCGACACCCCCGGGAGGCGGAATGTGTGGACACCGCGAGCTGCCGTACCTGATCGCGTCGGCCTGGCGCTGCCTGGACCACCACCGCACGGCGCGGTGCGACAAGTGCACCGGCACCGGCTTCTGCCCGGTGGTGGAGGCCGCCCGCACCCGGATCAGGGCGTGGCGTCGGTACCGCAGCGTGTTCGGTCGGCCATGACCGCACCCCTGCCGAAGGCGGGCGACCTGCTCCTGCTGACCCGGGCGGCCAGCGTCCAGTTCGTCAGGCCGGTCCGGTTCCGGATGATCCGGGTGCTCGACCGGCCCACCTACGACGGCTGGATCTGGCTCGACGGCTACCGGCTCGACGCCCGGGACGAGGCGGTGGCCCGCCGGACGGTCTTCGTCCAGCCGGCCGGACTGGTCGCCATCCCCCGCACCGCCCCGACGCCGGCGCGGCGGTCCGGGCCGACGCCGCCGGGGGTGTCGACCCGGGCGCGGGTCAGCTCGCCGCCGAGGTCGGGTAGCCGTACAGGTCGAGCAGCCGGCCCCGGGACGCCTGGAGCCGGTCCACCACCACGCTCATGAACCGGGTGGTGAGCTGCCGGCCGAGGGCGTCGTCGGACTCCATCAGCCGGCGCACCCCGGCGGCGGTGAACTCCACCGTGGGGGTCCGTCGGACGGCCACCGCGCCGAACTGCCAGCGGTACGGCGGGAACAGCCACGACCAGCCCAGCACCCCACCCGGCCCGATCGACTCGATGCCCACGTCCCCACGCGCGGGAACCGGGAAGTCCAACGCCACCTCGCCGCCCCGGACCAGCCAGAACCGTTCCGCCGGCTGACCGGCGCGGAACAGCCGGTGGCCGGGGTGCCAGACCACCGGTCGGGCGTACCCGGTCAGCCGGGGCAGCCACTGCGGCGGCAGCCCGGCGAGGAAGGGGTGCTCGGTGAGCATCTCCAGGGGGGTCATCGGGGCACCCTTCGTCCGGAAACTCCTCGTCGGTCGTCCTGGCTTCCACTGTCGCTCGGGCCGGCCCCGACGCGGCAGGGCCTTTGGTCCCGTGACCTGCGGCGGATCGCCTCTGCCCGCCCGGCCGGCACGGCGCGACGCTGGACCTTGACGGCGTGCCCGGGACGCGCCGCGACGAGACGGGGAGGTCACCGGTGGCGACATCCGGTGCAGGGTCGGTGCTGGTGGACGACACCCGCGACGCGGAGCCGGTGACCACCGGCCTGTCCACCGCCGAGGCGACGGCGCGGCTACGCGCGGACGGCCCGAACACCGTCGCCGCGCCGGCCCGGCGGTGGCTCGTCGGCCGGGTGCTGCGCCAGCTCACCGATCCGCTCGTCGCCCTGCTGCTGGCCGCCGCGGTGGTCACCACCCTGCTCGGCGACTGGCCGGACACGGCGGTGATCGTGCTGGTGGTGGCGGTGAACACCGTCATCGGGGTGGTGCAGGAGGTCCGCGCCGACCGGGCCATCGCCGCCCTGGACCAGCTCTCCGCCCCCACCGCCCGGGTGGTACGCGACGGCCGGGACGTGGTGCTGCCGGCCGCCGACCTGGTCCGCGACGACCTGGTCCGGGTGGAGGCCGGTGACGTCGTCCCGGCGGACCTGCGGCTGGTCGAGGCGAACCGGTTCCAGGTCGACGAGTCGGCGCTGACCGGCGAGTCGGTGCCGGTGGAACGCCAGGACGGCGAGGAGGCGCGGGCCGGCACGGTGGTGACCACCGGGCGGGCCGCCGGCACCGTGCTCCGCACCGGCGCGGCCTCCGCGCTGGGCAGGATCAGTGCGTTGGTCGCCGGCACCCGTCCGGCCCCGACGCCGTTGCAGCGCCGGCTGTCCGTGCTCGGGCGGGTCCTCGGGCTGGTCGTGGTGGCCCTGTCCGGGCTGGTCTTCGCCATCGGCGTCGCCGGGGGCCGGCCGGTGGTGGAGATGGCGGTGACGGCGGTGAGCCTGGTGGTGGCGGCCGTACCGGAATCGCTGCCGGCGGTGGTGACCCTGGCACTGGCGCTGGGCGCACGCCGGATGGCCGGGGCACGGGCCATTCCGCGCCGGCTGCACGCGGTGGAGACCCTCGGCTCGGTGACGGTGATCGCCTCCGACAAGACCGGCACCCTCACCGAGGGCCGGATGGCGGTACGGACCGCGGTCACCCCCGACGGCACCCGGTACGACGTCGACGGGGTCGGCTACGCCCCGCACGGGCGGGTGGGCCGCGACGGCGTACCGGTGGCCGTGCCGGAGGACCTGCGCCGGCTGGCCCGCGCCGGGCTGCTCTGCAACGACGCGACGCTGTCGCCGCCGCAGGACGACCGGCCCGACTGGGGCGCGGTCGGTGACCCGCTGGAGGCCGCCCTGGTCGCCTTCGCCGGCCGGTGCGGGCTGGAGCCGACGGCCACCCGGGGCGCCTGGCCCCGGGTGGCCGAGCACCCGTTCGCGCAGGCCACCCGCCGGATGGTCACCGTGCACCGGTCCTGCGGCGGCCAGCGCCTGGTGGTCTGCAAGGGGGCACCGGAGAACGTGCTGACCACGCCCCTGCTGGACGCCACCGCCGAAGAGATCGACGCGTTGACCACCGCCGCCCGCGAGTTGGCCGCCGAGGGGCTGCGGGTGCTCGCGGTGGCGTCCGCGCTTGTCGACACGGCACCCGACCTGGCGGCGCCGGTCGGGTTGCGCCCGGTGGGACTGGTCGCCGTCGGCGACCCGCTGCGGGCCGGGGCCGCCGGGATCGCCGCCGGCCTCGACACCGCCGGGGTACGGCTGCTGCTGGTCACCGGCGACCATCCGGCGACCGCCGCCGCGATCGGTGGCCGGCTCGGCCTGTGGCAGCCCGGCGACCCGGTGGTGCGGGGCGACACCGACGACGCCACGCAGGCCGGGCCCCACGCCCGGGTGTTCGCCCGCACCCAGCCGGAACAGAAGCTGGACATCATCGCCGGCCTCCAGGCCCGGGGGCACGTGGTGGCGATGACCGGGGACGGGGTCAACGACGCCCCGGCGCTGCGTCGCGCCGACATCGGGGTGGCGATGGGTGGCGGCACCGAGGTCGCCCGACAGGCCGCCGACCTGGTGCTGGTCGACGACGACCTGGCCACCGTCACCGTCGCGATCGGCGAGGGCCGGCGGATCTACGACAACATCCGCCGGTTCCTGCGCTACGCCCTCTCCGGCGGGGTGGCCGAGATCGTGGTGATGCTGCTGGGCCCGCTGTTCGGGCTGCCCGTACCGCTGCTGCCGGCGCAGATCCTCTGGGTCAACCTGCTCACCCACGGGCTGCCGGGGGTGGCGCTCGGCGCGGAACCCGCCGAGCCGGGCACCCTGCGCCGGGCACCCCGCTCGCCGCGCGAGTCGGTGCTCGGGGCCGGGCTGGGCCGCGACGTGCTGGTGACCGGGGCGCTGATCGCGGCGGTGGTGCTGGCCGCCGGGGTGGCCGCCGCCCACGCCGGGCTGCCCTGGCAGTCGGTGGTGTTCGTGGTGCTGGGCCTGGCCCAGCTCGGGGTGGCGCTCGCCGTCCGGGCACCCCGGCCGGCCGGGGCGGGGCGGGCCAACCCGGGGCTGCTCGTCGCCGTGGCCGCATCGGCGCTGCTCCAGGTCGGCGGGGTGCTGCTGCCACCACTGCGGATGCTGCTCGGCACCGAACCCCTCGGCCTCACCGTCCTGCTGGCCTGCCTGGCGGTCAGCGCCCTGCCCGGCCTGGTGCTGCGGCTGGCCCGCCGCCGCCCCGCCGCCGTCACCCCGGCCCCGCCCGAACCCCGGCGGCCGGCCGGGGCGGTCACCGACGCCGACGCCGACGCGGTGACCGACGTCCCGAGGGCCGCCGTCACCGATCCCACCCGGGTCGCGGTCACCGACCCGGCGGTCGACGGGCCGGGCCGGGAACGTCCGGTGCGGGACCAAGGGCCCACCGGCGGGGCCGGACGCCCCTGACCGGGCGGGCCGGGCCCGACCAGGCTGGAGAGGGACGAAGGAGGACGTGATGACCAACAGAGCCGGTGCCCCCGTCGTGGTGGGTGTGGACGGTTCCCGATCGGCGTTGGACGCGGTCGGGGTGGCCGCCCGGGAGGCCGTCGCCCGCAACCGCCCGCTGCGGGTGGTGCACGCGTTCATCTGGCCACTCTTCGGCACCCCGCTCGGCCCCGCACCCGGCGGACCGCCCGACGGCGGGCTGCGCAACGAGGCCGAACGGATCGTCACCGAGGCGGTCGCCGAAGCCGGCAAGATCGCTCCGGAGCTGACCGTCACCGGGTACCTCTCCGACGGCGCGCCGACCCCGGTGCTGCTGCGCGAGGCCCGCGACGCGGCGCTGGTGGTGCTCGGCACCCGGGGGCTGGGCGGCTTCGCCGGGCTGCTGATCGGCTCGGTGGCGGTGCAGGTCTCGGCCCGCGCCGACTGCCCGGTGCTGGTGGTCCGGGGTGAGCCTCGGGCGGACGGCCCGGTGCTGGTCGGGGTGGACGGGTCGGCGCTGTCCACCGAGGCGCTCGGGTTCGCCTTCGCCGCGGCGGCGCAGCGCGACACCGGCCTGCTGGCCGTGCACGCCTGGCTGACCCCGGCACCGGTCGGCCCGGGTGACGTGCTACCACTGGTCTACGACGTGGAGGCGCTCGCCGCCGAGGAGGAACGGGTGCTCGCCGAGGCGCTGGCCGGCTGGTCGGAACGCTATCCGGACGTGCCGGTGACCCGGCGGCTGGTGCCCGGCGCGGCGGCCCGGGTGCTGGTCGAGGAGTCGGCGTCGGCCCAGCTCACCGTCGTCGGCGCGCACGGCCGCAGTGCCCTGGGCGGGGTGCTGCTCGGTTCGGTCAGCCACGCGGTGCTGCACCACGGGCACGGCCCGCTGGTGATCGTCCGACGCCGGGGGGCCTGACCGTCGGGGCGGCGGCGCGCCCGGTCGGGTCACCTGCCGGCGCGGGCGGGCCGGCACGTCGACAATGGGCTGGACCGGCGACGAGGGCAGAACCGGCAACACGGGCTGGACCGACCCTGGGAGGGCTGATGAACCGACCGGTAGTGGTGGGGGTGGACGGATCGCCGGCCAGCCTGGCCGCCGCAGAGCAGGCCGCCCACGCGGCGGTGCTGCGCGGCGTGCCCCTGCACCTGGTGCACGGCTACCTGCACCCGCTCGGGTACGGCGTCCCGCTGAACCCGTACGACCTGGGGGTGCCCGCGCCGTCGCAGGAGGCGCAGCAGATGTTGGAGCGGACCGCCGCCGAGCTGGCCGACCGGTGGTCGGGGCTGACCGTGCAGGCGCGGCAGGTCGCCGGTGGGGCGGGCGCGACGCTGGTCGAGGAGTCCCGCCGGGCCGACCTGGTGGTGGTAGGCAGCCGGGGCCTGGGCGGGTTCACCGGGCTGCTGCTCGGCTCGGTCGGCGCGCAGGTCGCCGCGCACGCCCACTGCCCGGTGCTGGTGGTGCCCCCGCAGACGCCGCCGCCCGGCGAGGTCGACGGGCCGGTGCTGGTGGGCGTGGACGGCTCGCCGGCCGCCGGGGTGGCCGCCGACCAGGCCGCCGCCGAGGCCGTCCGGCGGGGAGTCCCGCTGGTGCTGGTGCACGTCGGCCCCACCCCGCAGGAGCGGGACGGGGCCGACGACGAGCAGGCCGAGGCCAGCTACCGGGCGTCCGCGGTGCGGCTGCTCGCCGAGGCGTCCGCCGCCGTGCGCGCCGGCCACCCGGACGTGGTGCTGCGGGAACATCCGGTCCGGGCGGCCGGGGTGGCGCAGGGCCTGATCGAGGCGGGTGCGACGGCGTCGGTGCTGGCCGTCGGCACCCGGGGGCGGGGTGGTTTCACCGGCCTGCTGCTGGGTTCGGTCAGCCAGGCGGTGGTGCAGCACGCCCACTGCCCGGTGCTGGTGGCCCACCCGTACCGGTGAGGCTCAGTCCTCCCGACCGCCGAGGAGCTGCGCGAAGTCGGTGGTGAGGGCGAACGGGTCGGCCGGTCCGGCAGCCGCCGGCCGGCGGTCGACCTGGTCGGCCAGCTCCCGGCCGGCGCGCTGGATGCGGGACCGCAGCGCCCCCTCGGCGGTGCCGCCGGACCAGTCCTCCGGCGCGGCGAAGACCGACGTCGGCAGCACCACCGCCCGTAGGTAGCCGAACATCGGCCGGACGGCGTGCTCCAGGGCGAGGGAGTGCCGGGCGGTGCCGCCGGTCGCGCCGATCAGCACCGGCCGGTCGACCAGCGCCTGGGCGTCCACCACGTCGAAGAAGGACTTGAACAGCCCGTTGTACGACGCGTTGAAGATCGGCGTGACGGCGACGATGCCGTCGGCACCGGTGACCGCGTCGAGGGCGGCCCGCAGCTCGGTCGACGGAAAGCCGGTGAGCAGGTTGTTCACCACGTCGTGGGCGTGGTCGCGCAGCTCCACCACCCGCAGCTCCACCTCGTCGCCGCGCCCGACCAGCTCGTCGCGGGCGGCCGCGGCGAGCTGGTCGGCGAGCAGCCGGGTGGACGACGGTTGGCTCAGCCCCGCCGACACCACGGCCAGGGTGCGGCGGGTCATCGCCGGCCCTCCGCCCCGGCCCCGGCCAGGTCACCCGCGTCGGCCGCCCCGGTGGCCGCCCGGTCGGCGGCGTCACGGGCGGCGACCAGCGAGGCGTGGGTGGGCGCGACCGGCACGTGCGCCGGGCGCAGCGCGTCGAACTCCTTGCGCAGCACGGGTACGACCTCCTCGCCGAGCAGGTCGAGCTGCTCCAGCACCGTCTTCAGGGGCAGCCCCGCGTGGTCGAGCAGGAACAGCTGCCGCTGGTAGTCGCCGACGTACTCGCGGAAACCGAGGGTACGGTCGATGACCTGCTGCGGGCTGCCCACGGTCAGCGGGGTTTCCCGGGTGAACTCCTCCAGCGACGGCCCGTGCCCGTAGACCGGCGCGTTGTCGAAGTACGGCCGGAACTCGCGTACCGCGTCCTGCGAGTTGCGCCGCATGAACACCTGGCCGCCGAGCCCGACGATGGCCTGCTCGGGCGAGCCGTGGCCGTAGTGGGCGAAGCGCTGCCGGTAGAGGCCGACCATCCGCTGGGTGTGCTCCTTGGGCCAGAAGATGTGGTTGGCGAAGAAGCCGTCACCGTAGTACGCGGCCTGCTCGGCGATCTCGGGGCTGCGGATCGAGCCGTGCCAGACGAACGGCGGCACGCCGTCGAGCGGGCGCGGGGTCGACGTGAACGACTGCAACGGGGTACGGAACTTGCCCTGCCAGTCGACCACGTCCTCGCGCCACAGCCGGTGCAGCAGCTCGTAGTTCTCGACGGCGAGCCGGATGCCGTTGCGGATGTCCTGCCCGAACCACGGGTAGACCGGCCCGGTGTTGCCGCGCCCCATCATCAGGTCCACCCGGCCGTCGGCCAGGTGCTGGAGCATGGCGTAGTCCTCGGCGATCTTCACCGGGTCGTTGGTGGTGATCAGCGTGGTCGAGGTGGACAGCAGCAGCCGCTCGGTACGGGCCGCGATGTGCCCGAGCATGGTGGTCGGCGAGGAGGGGACGAACGGGCGGTTGTGGTGCTCGCCGGTGGCGAAGACGTCGAGACCGACCTCCTCGGCCTTGAGCGCGATCGCCACCATCGCCTTGATCCGCTCGTGCTCGGTCGGCTCCCGTCCGGTGGTCGGGTCGACCGTGACATCGCCGACGGTGAAGACTCCGAACTGCATGACCAGCTCCTCGCGTCTGAGATGCCGGGACCGTTCGTGGTACCCGGACGTCGCGCACAACATAGTTGCTGAGTCAACTATTCCGGCGGCGACCATTCGCGGGGTGGCCCCGGTCACCCCGCCGGCCACTACCCCTGCTGCGGCGTACCCGGGCCGGCCTGGTCCGATGCGCCGGGCGGCGGACCGGCGGGGCCCGCCGGAGCGTCGCCGGCGGAACCGGTGGCCGGCGGCGCGGCATCGGACGGGCCGCCGGTCGGCGACGGGTCGGCGGGTGGCGTGGGGTGCGACGGCGCGGCGGGCGGGCCGTACCCGGCCGGGCCGCTCGTTCCATACCCGGCCGGGCCGGACGGGGGCCGGGCCGGGACCGGGGGCGGCCCGGGTGGGGTCGGCCGGCGGCGGGCCACCTGCACCGCCACCACGACCACCGCAGCCAGCACCAGCATCACCAGCAGCGGAATGACCACGCAGGCCAGCCGACCGACCAGTACTCCGGCCTCGTGTGAGTCCATCCGGGCCACCTCCAGGGTCATGACTGCGCGCGAATGCTAACCAATTTCGCCAGGACCGGGCGCCCCCGCCTTGTTGCGACGACGGAAGAACTGCGGCACGCCGTCAGCGGGTCGGCGACGCACGGAGATGTCCGCCGGGCTCGTAGGGTGAGCACGGTCCGGCGTTCTGGGAGGGTGGAGATGGTGAGAACGTTCACGGCCGCCGTCCATCAGGAAGACGACTGGTATGTCGCCCGCTGCCTGGAACTGGACGTGGCGAGCCAGGGCGAGTCGGTCGACGAGGCACTGGTCAACCTACGGGAGGCCGTCGAGGCGTACCCTGAGGAGGTCGCGCAGCCCACCATCGAGGCGACCCCTCTGGTCACCTCCTTCCAGGTCGGCAAAGCCGCGTGAGTCCGGCGCTGGCCGATCTGCCGGTCAGGTGCGGCGTCGGGGTACGTGCCGGCGGTAGGGGCTGACCGTCGGGTCGCCGGTGATCCAGAACCGCCAGGGCACGTCGTGGGCGGCGGCCACCCCGACCCGGGGGCCGGCGGAGACCTCCGTGCCGGCGACCGGGCGGGTCGGCGGGCTCAGCAGCAGGGGGCCGCTCCCGTCGAGCACGCAGGTGCCGTTCGCCGAGGCGGTGACGCCGAGCGCGACTGCCAGCCGGGCCGGCCCCCGGGCCAGGTCGCGGTCGGCGACGTCACCCCGTCGGGCGCGGGCGGCCGGCGCCCCGTCGACCACCTCACCGGCGCGCAGCAGGACGGCCGCCGCCTCCCCGTCGCGGCCGCAGACGATGTTGAGACACCAGTGCATGCCGAACACGAAGTACGTGTAGGCGTGCCCGGCCGGGCCGAACATCACCCTGGTCCGGGGCGTCGGCCCGCGATGGGCGTGCGACGCCGGGTCCTCGCCGGTGCCCGCGTACGCCTCCACCTCGGTCAGCCTGATCCGGACGCCGCCGGCGGCGAGTTCCCAGCCGAGCAGGGTGCGCGCCGTCGCGGCGACCTCGGCGGCGGGGGCGTGCAGCCACGGGTAGTCCACCGGTCCAGGTAACGCCACCCGACGAAGATCGGCAAACCGACGGGAGTCGTTGAACGTTTCGTTGACAACGTTCCGTTTATGGGTTGCGATGGGGTGATGAGTGACGCCTTCACCGCACCCGACGCGAGCCGCGCCCGGGCCGAACGGACCTACGCCGCACTGCACCGGCTCAGCGAGCGGCACGCCGACACCGACGCCCGACGCCGCCGGCACACCAACCCGCACCTCGCCGACCCGTGGGAAGCGGTCTGCGTGGTCACCGCGCTCGCCGCCGGCGGGGTCGTGCCGGACACCGGCGAGGAACCCGTCGACGACGCCGACCTGATGGCCGCGCTGACCCTGCTGCCGCACCTGCGGGCCGAACTCGACGTGCTGGAGGCGGGCCTGCTGACCACGGCACGGGCCCGGGGGCTGACCTGGCAGGCGATCGGCCACGGCCTCGGCCTGGGCAGCGCGCAGGCCGCCCGGCAGCGCTACGAACGCCTGGCCACCCGGACCGCCTGACCGCCGACACGACGACGACGGCCGCCACCCCCACCCCACTACTCAAAGTAGTTCGCTGATCGCCGCCACCTCTCCCCCTGCGACGCTTTGCTCTGCTGACCTCGACGCGACAGACACCCGGAGTAACGGCTGCTGCTTCTAGCTGTCGCCTCAGCGCCAGCGAAATTCGCAGCTCAAGCGGATGGTGCGGAAAGGGCAGCAGAGCAAAGGAAGCGAAGGCATGAGGGTGCCCGAGGAACAGAGGTCACTCACCGTGGCCACGGAGCCCTGATCACCTACCGTGATCGCCTTTCCTCCGCCACCGGCGATGCGGCGACAACTGCCAGGTCGGCCGACCAGCCGGAGGGGGCCGGTTCGGGGAGACTGGGCCGACCACCACCGCACCGGGAGGACACCATGACCCGCGAGGACATGTTGGCGTACTGCCTCGGCAAGCCGGGGGCCTGGCTGGACCGGCCCTGGGAGGGCGACGAGGTGGTGAAGGTGGGCAGCCGGATCTTCGCGTTCCTCGGCGCACCCGACGGCACCGACCGGGTCGGGGTGAAGTGCGGCCCGAGCCGCGAGGTCGCCGACGAGTGGCTGCACCGGTTCCCCGCCGACGCCCGGCCGATGCCGTACGTCGGCCGCTCCGGCTGGAACGCGCTCGACCTGGGCGGCACCATCCCCGACGACGAACTGGTCGAGGCGGTCGACGGCTCGTACGAGGCGGTGGTGGCGAAGCTGCCCCGCCGCGAACGCCCCGCCTGACCGCGCCCGGCCGCCCGCGCCCCGGACCACGGGACGACGGACGACCGGCGCGGGTCAGCTCAGCGGGGGACGACCCGCTCGGCGGCCCACTCCCGCCAGCCGGTGAGCTGGTCGGACGCGGCGGCGAGCTGGTCGGCGACCGGGCCGGGACCGGTGGAGCCGGGGGTGATCCGGGCGGCCAGCGCCGACCGGACCGACAGCACGTCGCGCACCGACGGGTCGAGGTGCTCGCTGACCGCCGCCAGGTCAGCGTCGGACACGTCGTCGAGCGCGCAGTCCCGGGCGACGCAGAGCGCCACCAGCTTGCCGGTGATCTCGTGCGCGTCGCGGAACGGCACGTTGCGCCGGACCAGCCAGTCGGCGACCTCGGTGGCGAGCGAGAAGCCCACCGGCGCGGCGGCGACGAGGCGGTCCACCCGTACCGTCATCGTGGAGATCATCCCGGCCAGCGCCGGCAGCAGCAGCTCCAGGGTGTCGACCGCGTCGAACGCGGGCTCCTTGTCCTCCTGCATGTCCCGGTCGTAGGTCATCGGCAGGCCCTTGAGCATCGTCAACACGCTCATCAGCCCGCCGACCAGCCGGCCGGACTTGCCCCGGGCCAGCTCGGCGATGTCCGCGTTCTTCTTCTGCGGCATGATCGACGAACCGGTGGCGAACGCGTCGTCCAGCTCCACCCAGCCGAACTCGTGCGACGTCCAGAGCACCACCTCCTCGCCGAGACGGGACAGGTGCACCCCGACCAGCGCGGTGACGAAGAGGAACTCGGCGACGAAGTCCCGGTCGGCGACCGCGTCCATCGAGTTGGCGAACGACGTCCGGAAACCCAGCTCCTTCGAGACCGCCACCGGGTCCAGCGGCAGGCCCGACCCGGCCAGCGCCCCCGCGCCGAGCGGGCTGACCGCCGTACGATGGTCCCAGTCGCGCAGCCGCTCCAGGTCCCGCAGCAGCGGCTGGACGTGGGCCAGCAGCCAGTGCCCGAAGGTGACCGGCTGGGCGTGCTGGAGGTGGGTCATCCCCGGCGCCGCCGTGTCGACGTGCCGTTCCGCCTGCTCCACCAGGGCCTCGGCCAGCTCGACCAGCCGGGCGGCCACCCCCCGGGCGTGGTCCCGCAGGTAGAGCCGCAGGTCGGTGGCGACCTGGTCGTTGCGGGAGCGGCCGGCGCGCAGCTTGCCGCCGAGGCTGCCCAGCCGTTCCAGCAGGCCCCGCTCCAGCGCGGTGTGCACGTCCTCGTCGTCGATCGTCGGACGGAACTGCCCGGACGCGCAGGCCGCCTCCAGGTCGTCCAACGCCGCCAGGATCCTCCCCAGCTCGTCGGGGTCGAGCAGCCCCGCGCCGGCCAGCACCCGGGCGTGCGCCCGGGAACCCGCGATGTCGTACGGGGCGAGACGCCAGTCGAACTGGACGCTCACCGACAGCCGCGCCAGGGCCTCGGCGGGACCACCGGCGAACCGGCCACCCCACAGACTCGTCCGGTTCGTCGCGGCGCTGTTCTCGGTCAGGCTCTTGTCGTCCACGCCGCTCATTCTGGCAGTGCTCACCTTTCGCTCCCCGACGGTGGGGTACGCCCCCGACGCCGGTCCGTCCGTCGTCCGTGAACCCGCGACCCGGTCGGTCACGGGGTGTTCGTCTCGCCGCCGTCGTCGCGGCGGGCCCACCCGGCGAGCTTCTCGCCCAGCGCGGCCCCGCCGTCCGCCTCGCGGGCCACCACCAGGATGGTGTCGTCACCGGCGATGGTGCCGACCACCTCGGTCAGGCCCGCCCGGTCCACCGCGCTGGCCAGGTAGTGGGCCGCGCCCGGCGGGGTACGCAGCACCGCGATGTTGCCGCTGGAGTCGACCCCGTTGAGCAGTTCCCGCAGCAGCCGGATCAGCCGGGCGGGGGCCGCCTCGGCGTCGCGCAGCGGCCGGTGGCCGTCCTCGGGGATCAGGTAACCGGCCCGCCCGTCGCCGCCCCGGGCCTTCACCGCACCCAACTCCTCCAGGTCCCGGGAGAGGGTGGCCTGGGTGACCTGCACCCCGTCGGCGGCCAGCAGGTCGGCCAGCTCGGTCTGGGAACGGATCGCCCTGGCCCGGATCAACTCGACGATGCGGGCGTGCCGGGCGGCGCGGGTCGGGGCGGTCATGATGAGGATGCCTCCAGGAGAAAGGTCAGCAGCGCCTTCTGGGCGTGCAGCCGATTCTCCGCCTGGTCGAAGACCACGCTGTGCGGGCCGTCGAGCACCTCGCTGGTGATCTCCTCGTCCCGGTGCGCGGGCAGGCAGTGCAGCACCTTCACGTCCGGCC
This sequence comes from Micromonospora sp. S-DT3-3-22, assembly GCF_015354745.1. Taxonomy (NCBI): domain Bacteria; kingdom Bacillati; phylum Actinomycetota; class Actinomycetes; order Micromonosporales; family Micromonosporaceae; genus Micromonospora; species Micromonospora sp. S-DT3-3-22. Next base: position 32,259 of record NZ_JACGMO010000048.1, on the reverse strand, counting down.
GGGCGTGCCCGAGCAGCGCGGTGTTCACCTGGTACGGCAGGAACGGGGTGATCCGGTCCAGCCCGTCGTCCTCCTGCCCCATCGAGGTCCAGGTGTCGGTGGCGACCACGTCGGCATCCCGGACCGCCTCCACCGGGTCGACCAGCGCCCGCACCGACCCGCCGGTGCCGGCGGCGATCTTCCCGGCCCGGTCCAGCACCCCCGGATCGGGCTGGAACCCGGCCGGCCCGGCGACCCGCACGTGCATCCCGGCGGTCGCCCCGGCCAGCAGGTACGAGTGGGCCAGGTTGTTCGCCGCGTCCCCCACGTACGCCAGGGTCCGCCCGGCGGTGCCGCCGCAGTGCTCGCGGACGGTGAGCAGGTCGGCCAGGAGCTGGCACGGGTGGTAGCCGTCGGTCAGCGCGTTGATCACCGGGACGCCTGCGTGCGCCGCCACCTCGGCGATCCGGTCGTCGCCGTGGGTACGCAGCACGATGGCGGCGACGTAGCGGGACAGCACCCGGCCGGCGTCGGCCAGCGTCTCGCCCCGCCCGAAGTGGGTGACCTGGGTGTCCACCACGAGCGGATGACCACCGAGTTCGGCGATGCCGGCGTCGAAGGAGATCCGGGTCCGCAGGCTCTGCTTGTCGAACAGCACCGCCACCGAACGCGGCCCGGCCAGCGGGGTGAACCCGAACCGGTCGGCCTTCATCCGGGCGGCCAGGTCGAGCACGGCCGACTGTTCGGCCGGGGTGAGATCGTCGTCGGCCAGCAGGTGCCGGATCATGTGCGGGTCTCCGTCGGGGTCGGGGTGGAGTTGGGGGCGGCGGCGTCGAGGGCGGCGGGGAGGGCGGCCAGGAACGCGTCGACCTGCTCGGCGGTGAGGACCAGCGGCGGGGCGAGCCGGATCACCCCCGGCTGGACCGGGTTGACCAGGAACCCCGCCGACCGCAGCGCGTCGGCCACCGGGCCGGCGACCGGCGCGGCGAGGACGACGCCGAGCAGCAGCCCGGCCCCGCGTACCTCGGTGACGAGCGGGTGGCCCAGCGCCTCGACGCCCCGGCGCAGCCGTTCACCGGTGCGCTTGACGTGGTCGAGCAGCCCCTCGCTGGCGATCGTGGAGACCACCGCGAGGGCGGCGGCGCAGCTCACCGGGTTGCCGCCGAAGGTGGTGCCGTGCGAACCGGCGCGCAGCAGCTCGGCGGCCCGGCCGAAGGCCAGGCAGGCGCCGATCGGCAACCCGCCGCCGAGACCCTTGGCCAGGGTGACGACGTCCGGCTCGACCCCCTCGCCCTGGTGGGCGAACCAGTACCCGGTGCGCCCGATCCCGGTCTGCACCTCGTCGAGCACCAGCAGGGCCCCGTGCCGGGCGGTGATCCGCCGCGCCTCGGCCAGGTACCCGGGCGGCGGGACGACCACCCCGTTCTCGCCCTGCACCGGCTCCAGGATCACCATCGCCGTCGCGTCGGTGACGGCCGCCGCCAGCGCCGCCACGTCGCCGTACGGGACGTGGTCGACGTCGCCGGGCAGCGGGCGGAACGGGTCGGCCTTCGCCGGCTGGCCGGTCAACGCGAGCGCACCCATGGTGCGGCCGTGGAAACCGCCGACGGTGGCGACGACGTGCGACCGGCCGGTGAGCCGGGACAGCTTGAACGCGGCCTCGTTGACCTCCGCGCCGGAGTTCGCGAAGAACACCCGGCCCGGCCGGCCGGCCAGCGCCAGCAGCAGCTCCGCCAACGCCACCGGAGGTTCGGCGACGAACAGGTTGGAGACGTGGCCGAGGGTGGCGACCTGCTTGGAGACGGCGGCCACCACGGCGGGGTGGGCGTGCCCGAGGGAGTTGACCGCGATGCCGCCGAGCAGGTCGACGTACTCCCGGCCGGCCTCGTCGACGACGACCGCGCCCGAACCGGAGGCCAAGGCCAGCGGCGGGGTGCCGTAGTTGTCCATCATGGACTGCCGCCAGCGTTCCACCAGCGTGCTCATGAACCGACCGTGCCTTCCTGGTTGGTGGACCCGGTCGGGGTGTCGACGACCATCGTGCCGAACCCCTCCGAGGTGAAGACCTCCAGCAGCGTGGAGTGGGCGACCCGGCCGTCGACGACGTGCGCGGCGGGCACTCCCCCGCGCACCGCCCGCAGGCAGGCCTCCATCTTGGGCACCATCCCCGCCTCCAGGGACGGCAACAGCTTCGCCAACGCCTCGGTGCCGATCTCGCTGACCAGGCTGGCGGTGTCCGGCCAGTCGGCGTACAGGCCCGCGACGTCGGTGAGAACGACCAGCTTGCGGGCTTCCAGGGCGATCGCCAGCGCGGCGGCGGCGGTGTCGGCGTTGAGGTTGTGCAGCACCCCGTCGGCGTCCGGCGCGACCGTCGAGATGACCGGAATCCGGCCGGCCGCGATCAGGTCGGTCACCGCCGAGACGTCCACCGACTCCACGTCGCCCACCTGACCCACGTCGACCGCCTCGCCGTCGACCCAGGCGGGCCGCCGCACGGCGGTGAACAGGCCGGCGTCCTCGCCGGACAGGCCCACGGCGAACGGACCGTGCGCGTTGATCAACCCGACCAGTTCCCGGCCGACCTGACCCACCAGCACCATCCGGACGACGTCCATCGCCTCCGGCGTGGTGACCCGCAGGCCACCCTTGAACTCGCTGGCGATGCCGAGCCGACCCAGCATCGCCGAGATCTGCGGGCCGCCGCCGTGCACCACGACCGGCTTGAGGCCGGCGTAGCGCAGGAAGACCATGTCGGCGGCGAAGGCCCGTTGCAGGGCCGGGTCGACCATCGCGTTGCCGCCGTACTTGACCACCACGGTGGCCCCGGAGAACCGGGCCAGCCAGGGCAGCGCCTCGATCAGCGTCTCGGCCTTCGCCTGGGCCCGGGTGAGATCCGCGGACAGGCTCATGTCGAGTACGCCGAGTTCTCGTGCACGTACGCGTGCGACAGGTCGTTGGTCCAGATCGTGGCCGCCGCCGCGCCGGCGTGCAGGTCGATGCGGATGGTGACGTCCCGCCCGGTCAGGTCGACCTTGGCCCGGTCCTCGGCGGCGGCACCGCCACGGCACACCCAGATCCCGTTGACCGCCACGTCCACCGCGTCCGGGTCGAACGCGGCGGCCGTGGTGCCGACCGCCGCCAGGATGCGCCCCCAGTTCGGGTCGTTGCCGAACAACGCCGTCTTGACCAGGTTGTTCCGGGCCACCGAGCGGCCCACCTCGACCGCGTCGTCCTCGTCGGCGGCACCGACCACCTCGATGGCGACCTGCTTGGTCGCCCCCTCGGCGTCGGCCACCAACTGCTGGGCCAGGTCGTGACAGGCCGCGGTGACCGCGGCGGTCAACTCCGCCTCGTCGGGTTCCACCCCGGACGCCCCGCTGGACAGCAGCAGCACCGTGTCGTTGGTGGACATGCAGCCGTCGGAGTCGACCCGGTCGAAGGTGACCCGGGTGGCGGCCCGCAACGCCACGTCCAGCAGCTCCGGCCCGGCCACCGCGTCGGTGGTCAGCACGCACAGCATGGTGGCCATGCCGGGGGCGAGCATGCCGGCCCCCTTGGCCATCCCGCCCACGCTCCACCCGGCGCCCGGGGCGACGGTGGTCTTCGGCCGGGTGTCCGTGGTCATGATCGCCTCGGCGGCGGCCGGACCGCCGTCGCGGGCCAACGCCCGGATCGCGGTACGCACCCCGGGCAGCAGCCGGTCCATCGGCAGCCGCTCACCGATCAGCCCGGTCGAGCAGACCGCCACGTCACCGGCACCCAGCCGCAGCCGGGGGCTGGACGCGGTGAGCGCGGCGGCGGTGTGCTCGGCGGTGGCGTGGGTGTCCTGGAAACCGGCCGGGCCGGTGCAGGCGTTCGCGCCACCGGAGTTCAGCACCACCGCGCGGACCACGCCGCCCCGGACGACCTGCTGCGTCCAGCGCACCGGCGCGGCCTTGACCCGGTTGGTGGTGAAGACGCCGGCCACCCCGGCGTCCGGACCGTCGTTGACGACCAGGGCGACGTCGGTGGCCCCGCCGCTCTTCAAGCCGGCCGCGACACCGGCCGCACGGAAGCCCCGAGGGGCGGTGACACTCATGGGGCAAGCCTTTCGTTCACGACTGCGGGACTCCGCTGCGCTGCGCTCCTCGCGCTCACCGATGCCGACCTTACGTTCACGACTGCGGGACTCCGCTGCGCTGCGTTCCTCGCGCTCACGGGTGTTGACCTTCTGTTCGCGACTGCGGGGCTCCGCTGCGCTGCGCTCCTCGCGCTCACGGTGCAACTCCAAAGAGGGGCAGGCCGGTGGTCTCGGGCAGGCCGAGCATCAGGTTGGCGTTCTGCACCGCCTGGCCGGCGGCACCCTTGCCGAGGTTGTCGATGGCGCTGACCACGATCACCCGACCGGAGTCGACGTCGACGGTGGCCTGGAGGTGGCACGAGTTCGCCCCGGCGGTCGCGGCGGTGTGCGGCCACGCCCCCTCGGGCAGCAGGTGCACGAACGGCGCGTCGGCGTACGCGTCGGCCAGCACCGCCCGCGGGTCGACGTCGCCGGTGGGCACGGCGGTGACGGTGGCGAGGATGCCGCGCGGCATCGGGGCCAGCACCGGGGTCAGCGACAGCCCGGTCGCGCCGGTCGCCTGCTTGATCTCCGGAACGTGCTGGTGGGCACCGACCTTGTAGGGCGACAGGTCCCCCATCACCTCACTGCCGAGCAGGTGCGCCTTGGCGGCCCGGCCGGCCCCGGAGGTGCCGGAGGCGGCCACCACGACCACGTCGGCCGGCGCGACCGCACCGGCGGCGATCAGCGGCGCGAGGGCCAGGGTGATGGCGACGGCGTAACAGCCGGTGTTGGCGACCCGGGTCGCCCCGGCGATCGCCGCCCGCTGGCCGGGCAGCTCCGGCAGGCCGTACGTCCAGGCCCCGGCGTGCGGGCCGCCGTAGTAGCGGGACCAGGCGTCGGCGTCGCGCAGCCGGTGGTCGGCACCGAGGTCGACCACCCGCACCGACTCCGGCAGCTCGGCGGCGAGCGCCGCCGACTCGCCGTGCGGCAGCGCCAGGAAGACCAGGTCCGCGTCGGCGAGCGTCGTCGGGTCGGTCGCCGCGAACGTCAGGTCCAACCCCACGAGCTGCGGGTGTACGGCGGTGACCGGCGCACCGGCCTGGCGGTGCGCGGTGGCGGCGACCAGGTCGAACTCGGGGTGACCGGCGATCAGGCGCAGCAGCTCGCCCCCGGCGTAGCCGCTCGCTCCGGCGACCGCAACTCGGATACCCATTCCAACCTCCGCATGACTATGCAGAGAAGGCTAGCGACCCACCGACCTTCTGTGCAAGTTAATACAGCCTACTGCATGGACATGAAGAAGTGACCTGGACCACTCACACGCATTGACAGCCATGAGGACATTGGCCATGCTGAGAGAGCGCTCTCTAGCCGCCTATCAGCCACATACCACCCGCCTGCCGCTTGCGGCCCCGGCCGAAGGAGCCGTCCTTGCGTACCCCGAGAAGCTGGGCCACCGCCCTCGCCGCGATCGCGATCGCCGGCGCCACCACCCTCGGCCTCACCACCGCGCCCACCCGCGCCGTCGGACCGTCCCCCCTCCCGCTGACGGTCACCAACAGCACCGGCCGGGCGGAGGCCGTCCACCTCTACCTCCTCGGCGTCGACCTCGCCTCCGGCCGGCTCGGCTACGTGACCGCCGGGGGCGTCTTCACCCCCTGGCCGGCCGGCGGTCAGCCGCCCACCCCCGCCCCCGACGTCTCGATCGCCGGGCCCGCCAACGGCGGCTCCGTCACCCTGCGGGTCCCCCGTGGCCTCTCCGGGCGGGTCTACTTCTCCTTCGGCCAGAAGCTGCGCTTCTCACTGACCCCGGACGGCCTGGTCCAGCCGGCCCCCTGGGCGGCCGGCGACCCCAACCGCGACATCCTGTTCGACTGGTCCGAGTTCACCTACAACGACGCCGGGCTCTGGCTCAACAGCACCCAGGTCGACATGTTCGCCGTCCCGCACGCGGTCAGCGTCACCGGCGCGAGCGGCACCACCCGGCGGGCCGGCCAACTCGTCAGCGGCGGCCGGCAGGCCGTCATCGACGCCGTCCGCGCCCAGCCCGGCTGGGCGGACACCGTGCAGACCCGGTCCGACGGCACGGTGCTGCGGGTGCTCTCCCCCGGCAAGGCCGTCGACGCCGGCCGGTTCGCCTCCGGCTACCTCGACCCGTACATCGACGCGGCCTGGCGCTCCTACGCCACCCGGACGCTGACCGTGACCCCGTTCACCGACCGGCCCGACATGCGCTACCTCGGGCGTACCGCCGGCACCACGATGACGTTCACCGACCCGTCCGGCCGGCAGGTCGCCACCTTCACCAGGCCCACCAGCTCCGACGTGTGGGACTGCGACGGGACCCTCGCCGCCCCCAACGACCAGGTGGTCGGGCCGATCGCCCGGACGCTCTGCGCCGCCCTGCACCGCACCACCCTCGACACCATCACCACGCAGCCCGGCGGCGGCCCGGCCGACTTCTACCGGGGCACGCTGACCAACCACTACTCGCGGATCATCCACCAGCACATGGTCGACGGCCGGGCGTACGGCTTCGCCTTCGACGACGTGCTCGCCCAGGAGTCCCTGGTGCACGACGGCGACCCGCGCGCCGCCGGCCTCACCCTCACCCCGTTCACCGGTAGCACCACCCCGACGCCCACGGCCACCCCGACGCCCACCGCCAGCCCGACCCCACCCCCCGGCCAGCCGTGGAACGCGACCCGCCACCTCCAGGCCGACGGCACCCTGGCCGGCACCACCGGACCCACCGGCACGGTCACCCTGGCGGCGGCGAACGGCAACCACGACGGCACCCCCACCAACGCCCGGGTCTTCACCGCCCGTGGGCTCACCGGCACCTGGACCGGCGCAGCCACCACCTTCGACCTGGCCGTCGACGCCGGCACCGCCGTCGGCGACGGCGTCCAGGCCCGGGTGTCGTACGACCTCACCGGCGACGGCACCGCCGACCGGGTCGAGACGTACGCCTACTTCGCCACCGACCCGGTGCCCGGCGTCGAGCGCTACCGGCAGACCCAGGGGCTGCGCTCGGCCACCGGCACCCTCGGCAACCTGCGCGGCGGGACGGTGACCGTGCAGGTCTGGAACGCCATCGGCGGCACCCCGACCACCCTCGGCGTCGGCGACGCCTCCCGCGTCGTACTGCCCTTCACCGGCTGACCGTGCGGCGTCTTCCGGAGGCCGGGCCGCCTCCGGAAGACGCCCCCGCTCAGCCGGTCCGCTGAACGAGCCCGTGTTCGCGCTCGTACGTCCGCAACGCGACGTCCCATGCCTCGGTGTACTCCGACGGGCCCAGGTTGAGGTCGTGGTGGCCCCGGACCGCCTCCCGGAGCAGGGTCACCAGTTCCGGCACCGTCGCCCGGCGCTCGTCGACGTAACGGCGGAACACCTCGGCGAACTGCTCCCCGGTCAGCCGGGCCGCGTGCATCGTCACCGGATCGGCCTCCAACGCCTGGAGCACCGCGCACCACCGGCGGGTCAGATCATCGACGTGCCGGGCCCGGATCTTCTGCAACTCGTGCTCGCACTCCAGCCTGATCCGTTCCTCCCAGTACGGCCGCAGCCGGTCGCGTACCCGCTCGTCGGGGCTGACCCGGACGTGGGCGGTGAACTGCGGCAACGACTCGTTCGCCGGCCACCGCTGCCCGGCGAGCCGGTCGTTGAGCACCCGCTCCAGTTCGTGCGAGCGATGCGGCTCGAACTCCCGTGACACGTCGACGATCCGCTCCCGGACGATCCCACCGGCCCAGTCGAGGTACCGCTCGGCGCGGTACTTCAGCTCCTCGAACGTCATCCGCCGGCCGGTCCAGATATAGACGGGGTGTACCCGGAAGTCGAAGGCGTCCCCCTTCGCCGGCACCAGCAACGGGTGCGGGACGTCCTGCCGAAACGACACCGTGACCGGTGCCGGCGCCGGCAGTGGCGGCGGCGTCGGCACGGGAGGCGCCGGCGTGCCGAACAGACTCTGCCACCAGTGGCGTCGCTGCGGCACCGGCACCTGGGTGCCGGCGGTGGTGCTGGAGTACACGTTCATCCGTGGTCCTCGTCGGTGAGTCGGCGTACGCCGTCGAGCAGGGAGTTGCGGGGCATCAGGGGTCTCCAGACGTGGCGCAGCTGATGGTCCAGTCGGTGCCGCAGGGGTGCCCGGCCCGCCACCACCAGAGCGAGCAACTCCAGGCAGTGGGCGGCGACCTCGGGGTGACCGTCGGCCCGGTTCAGCCAGAACCCGAGCGTGCGCCACGAGCGGTAGGCGGTCGCGGGCAGGCTGAGCGCGTTGGCCCAGCAGTCCGCCAGATCGGTCATCGACACGGTCCCGACCCGGGCCAGATCGAGCAGTTCCGGCCAGTGCTCCCGGGGTGCGGGTGCCCACCGGTCGGCGAGCTGGCGCAACGCCCGCCCGGCGTGCAGCCACACCTCCGGGTCCTCCGCCCGGGTCCACTCCGCGAGGGCCGGCAGCACGGTCGCCTGGTGACCCGCGGTGTGCACCTCGATCAGGCCCCGCACCACCGAGTGGTGCCACCGCTGCATCCGCGCCTGGGCGATCTGACGCAGATGCAGCAGGGCGGTGTCCGGCCAGAGCCGGGCGAGCCCCAACGCGTAGGCACGGGCCACCGTGTCCCGCAGGTGGGCCGGTCCGCTCGACGCCCACCGGTCCAGCTCCGTGCGTACGCGTTGCCGCAGCTCCGGTTGCATCGCCATGGCGACCAACGCGATGGCGGCGGCCTGCCGGACGCCGGCCCGGCGCTCCCGGGCCAGCTGGTCGACCGTCTCCAGCGCGACCCGCACCCCGTGCCGGGCCGACCAGCCGACCGCTCCGGCGGCAGCCTCCCGGACACCCGGATTGCCCGTCCGTACCAGGGTGGCGAGCCACCCGAGCAGATGCTCCGGCAGCCACCAGTCCGACCATGCGACCTCCAGCAGGCTGGTCCGCAGCTGGTCGTTGCCGGGCGAGAACTCGATCCGCCGCCCGCCGTGGAGCCGGTCGTCGTCGACCAGGACGACGGCCTGCCGCAGCACCGGGCCCAGCAGCAGGTCCACCACCCCGCCCAGGAACCCCACAGGTGCCGGGGCCGCCGCACCGTCGTCGCCCGGCACCGGTCCGACGAGCAGCCGTCCGGCCGCCGCCTGGACCTCGACCACGGACTGCCCGGCCAGCACCGCGCACGACAACCGGAACGCCCGCCGCTGGTCGACGTCCCACCGGGACGCCCCCTCGACGCCGTCGCCCTCGACGGCGAGCACCCGCGTGGCGCGTTCCCGCAACTGCCGGGGAAGCAGCCGTTCCAGCCGCTCGGTCAGGTCGCCGCCGCGCGGCGGCGCCTGGGCGATCAGTTCCGCCAGCCGGACGACCTCACCGGCGCGCGGACCACCGGCCAGGTGGGCCGCGAGCAGCGGATGCGGGACGCACTCCTCCTCGACGTACACGTCGACGCAGTCGCCGGTGCAGCCGTCGACGCACCAGCCGACGCACTGCCCGCGCAACAGCCGGCGGAGTTGGGCCCGGAACACGTCCACCGGGGCCGCCGGGCGGTGGGGCACCAGATGCCCGGCGAACTCCTGTTCCCGGCGCTCGAAGTCACCGACCAGCACCAGGCTGCTCCCGGTGGTCTCCAGCCTGGCCGCCAGGCCCACCAGGGTCATGCCGTCCAGTTCCCGGACCGCCTCGTCGCCGAGTGCCAGCGTGTAGCCGTGGCCGGGCCGTACCGGCGCGTCGGCACCCAACAGGTCCGACAGGTGCTCCGCGTCGAGCACCCCGACCCGGTCGTAGCCGTACCGGCGGGCCGAGGCCAGGCAGGCGGCGGTGTGTCGGCCCGTGCCGTCGGCACCGCTGAGGCAGACCAGGTGCCGCAACTTGAGCTGCCGGTCGAGCCGCTGGTCGCTCGGTGCGGGAGCGTAGCCGTCGGCCAGTTGCCGTACCCAGCTGCCGCTGAGCGTCTCGGACCAGGTCCGGCCGCCCGTGCCCACGGTCGCCGTGGTGATGTTCACGGTGCCGATCGCCGTGGCCCCCGGGCCGGTCGCGTTCTGGCCCCGGACCCGTACGTCTCCGACCCCGATGCTCGACGGGACCCCGAGCAACGCGGTGAGGCGGGCCAGGACGGCCGCCGGGTCCGGTGCCTCCTCCGGCTCGTCCACCGGCTCGTCCTCGGGGTGAGGCCCCGCCGGGGACGCGTCCGCCGCTGCGGACCACTCGGCCGCGTTCTCGTCAGACCACCGTTCCTCGTCGCGGGGAAGGCCCGACGCGGTGTCGACCGGACGTGGCTGTCCCACGCTGTCCGGGTCCGGCGGTTCCCACGGATCCGACGCCCCGGTCACCGGCCGCCGCCCTCGCCGCCGAACACGACGTCGCGTCCGACCGACCCGATGGCCGTGGCGTTGGGGCCGATCGCGTTCTGCCCGCGTACCCGGATGTCGCCGGTGCGGATGCCGGGGCCGGCCGTGCCGGCTCCGGTGTCCGGCCGGGCCGCGCCCGCCCCGGTGCCCGGCCCGGCCGGCGGTCCCCCGGGGGGCGACGGCGGCTCCTGCGGCGACGGCCACGACGACATGTCCTCGTCGACCACGTAGAGCCAGGCCGGCTCGCGGAACTCCTTCTCCGGGTGCTCGACCTCGATCCGGCGGAACCGTTCCGGCCGCATCTCCTCCGGGTACTCGCAGACCACGTCGCGGTACATCTCCGTCGAGACCACCAGCGCGACGCCCGCGTCGGGGAACGCGGCCAGCGCCTGGCGCACCGGCTTGGCGTCGCAGAGCCGGCAGACGTGCACGACGGCGTGGCCGGGGAAGCCGTTCGCGCCGTCCAGGTGCACCAGGCCCTGGTGTACGGCCACCCGCAGCCGGATCTGCGCGGGCGCGGTCCGGCTGCTGTTGAACGCCCGCAGCCGCCGGTTCAGCTCCGGCACGAACCGGCCGACGACCCGGGACTCCGGCACGTCGCGGGGCAGGATCGCCAGCTCGCCGTCGCCGGCCTGCTGGGTGGTCCAGGTGACCCGGTCCAGACCCACCTCGGTCGCCGCCGCGTGCAGGAGCGTGTGGAAGTTCTGCTGTGCCTCGTACTGCTGAAGATTGCTGCGCCGGCTGTACCGTTCCATGTCCACAGAGATCAGCAGACGCCGTTCGGGATGTCGCATCGGTACACCCTTCGTCGTCAGCCCGCTCGGCGAGCGGGCACCACCGTGCCCATGGAAACCGCCCCGCCGGGCGCAGACCCCCTAGAAATACGGCATCGCCGGGACTGTCGGCATCCGGTCATCCCATCGTGGACAGATGTCGTGCTAAGCCGGGTCGGTTCTGCTGGAAGCATGTGGACGAACCTGACCGAACTGCTCCTGGCGCTCGGGCTCTCCCCGCCCGTGATCCTGGCCCTGGTGGTCGTCGAGACCCTCGCGGCCCGCAGCGGGGCGGTGCGAGCCGTGTCGACCCGGATACGCTTCGGCACCTCTCGTCTGCTGAGGAGGATGCCGGTGCTGATGCGGCAACCCCACGTCCCCACCGACGGCGACTGGCCGTACGGGACCTTCCTGCAACGGCTCGACCGCCCGGTACGGGACGCGTTGCTGGCCACCGGCGTCCGCCGGCAGGTGCCCGCCGGGCAGATCCTCATCCACGAGGGCCACCACGAGGCGCACCTGGTGCTGCTGGAGGACGGCCTGACGAAGGTCACCGCGTCCCTGCCCGACGGGCGGACCGCACTGCTGGCGTTGCGGGTCGGCGGTGACCTGGTGGGTGAGATGTCGGCGCTCAACGACCGTCCCCGGTCGGCGACGGTGACCACCTGCGGCCCCACCCGGTACAGCGTCATCCAGCCCGAGCAGTTCAAGACCTTCCTGCGCGACCATCCGGACGCCGCCCTCGAACTGGCCGCCATGGTCTCCGACCGGCTGCGCTGGTCCAACCGTCGCCGGATCGACTTCTCGTCCTACCCGGTGAAGATCCGGGTGGCCCGGGTGGTGGCCGAGCTGTGCCGCTCGCACGGCCGGCAGGACCGCGACGCGGTCGTCATCGACGTCCGGTTGACCCAACCGGAACTCGCCACCATCTGCGGCGCGGCCGAGACCTCCATCCAGAAGGCGCTGCGGGAACTGCGCGCCGACGGGCTGGTGGAGACCGACTACCGGCGGATCACGGTGCGCGACCTGGCCGCCCTGCGCGACTGCGGAAAGATCGAGGACGACGCGTGACGGCGACGGCCCCGACCCGGTGACCGGATCGGGGCCGTCGCCAGCTGTCACACCTCAGGCGCCGCGCAGGGTCGCCCCGAACCGCTGGGCGGCGACGGCCACGGCGGCGTCCCGCGCGGCCACCGCCTCCTCCACGGTCAACGTCCGGTCCGGCGCGCGGAAGGTGAGCTTGTACGCCAGCGACCGCCGGCCCGCGCCGAGCGACTCCGACGCGTACACGTCGAAGAGCCGGACGTGCTCCAGCAGTTCACCGGCGCCCTCGACCAGCGCGGCCCGGACGTCGGCGGCCGGCACCGTGTCGTCCAGCACCAGCGCCACGTCGATCAGCGCCGGGGGGAACCCGGACACGGTCGGCGCGGACACCACCGGGGCCGCCGGCAGGGCGTCCAGGTCGAGTTCCATGGCGCTGGTCCGGCGGGGCAGTTCCAACGCGGCCAGCACCGCCGGGTGCAGCTCACCGGCGTGACCGACCACCTCCCCGTCGACCAGCAGCGCGGCGCAGCGTCCCGGGTGCCAGGGTGCCCGCTCGGCGGCCCGCACCTCGATCCGCTCGGCCGGCAGGTCGGCGGCGGCCAGCACGGCCCGGCCGGCCTCCACCGCGTCGGCCCAGCCGGCGGCGCGGCCGGCACCCCACCAGCCGGCCGGCTCGATGTCCCCGGTGAGCACCACCGCGACGTGCCGGGGCTGGGCGGGCACCACCGCGTCGGCGGCGGCGAACTCGGCGTCGGTGGGACGGCGGTCCACCCCCATGGCCGGCGGCGCGCCGACCCCGGGACGCGGGTGGAACACCGCGCCGATCTCGTAGAGCGCCAGGTCACGGTGACCCCGGCCCAGGTTGCGCTTGAGGATGCCCAGCAGCGGGCCGAGCAGGGTGGTCCGCAGCAGCGGCTCCTCCTCGGACAGCGGGTTGGCCAGCCGTACCGCCGGCCGGCGCGGGTCGTCGGCGGGCAGCCCGAGCTGGTCGGCCAGCTCCGGGGCGACGAACGGCAGCGCCAGCACCTCGACGTAGCCGCGCTCGGCGAGCGAGCGGGCCACCGCCCGACGGCGACGCTGCTGCCAGGTCAGGCCCCGGCCGGGGGGCGCGGTGGGCAGCACCGACGGCACCCGGTCGTACCCGTCGAGGCGGACCACCTCCTCCACCAGGTCGGCCGGGTCGGTGAGGTCGGGCCGCCAGGTCGGCGGGGTGACGGTGAGCACGTCGCCGCCGCCGGCCGTCGTCGCGACCGTGCCCGCGTCCTCGGCCAACCGGTCGGTGCCCCGGATCACCGTGCAACCCACCTGCTCCAGCAGGTCGACCACCCGCTGCGGGGAGTAGTCCACCCCCACCCGACGCGACGGCAGGTCGACCGGGAGGACGACCTGCCGCATCGGCCGGACGTAATCGAGGTCGAGGATCTCCGCGCCGGCCTCGCCCCCGCCGTGGGCGGTGAGCAGCTCGACGGCACGCTGGAGGGCCACCAGCGGCAGCGCCGGGTCGACGCCCCGCTCCCACCGCTTGGCCGCCTCGCTGAACAGCTTGTGCCGGCGGGCCGTACGGCCGACCATCACCGGGTCCCAGTGGGCGGCCTCCAGCAGCACGTTCGTGGTGCCGCCGACCACCTCGCTGGTCTCACCGCCCATCACCGCGGCCAGCGAGACCGGGCCGGTGTCGTCGCAGATCACCATGTCCTCGGCGGTGAGCGAGCGGACCACACCGTCCAGGGTGGTCACCTTCTCGCCCGCCTCGGCCCGGCGCACCACCAGCGGGCCGGCGAGCCGGTCGGCGTCGAAGGCGTGCATCGGCTGGCCCAGTTCGAGCATCACGTAGTTGGTGACGTCGACCGCCAGCGAGATGCTGCGGACGCCGGCCACGGTCAGCCGCTGCCGCATCCAGCCGGGGGTGGCCGCCGTCGGGTCGACCCCCCGGACCATCCGGGCGGTGAACCGGTCGCAGCCGACGGTGTCGCGCACCTGCACCGGGTATGCCGGCTCCGCCGTCCCGGCCGGCGCGGGCACCCGGCCCGGGTCGCGGAAGGCCACCCCGAGGGCGTACGCCAGCTCGCGGGCGATGCCGCGCACGCTCAGCGCGTACCCCCGGTCGGGGGTGATCTCCAGCTCGACCACGACGTCGTCGAGGCCCACCACGGGGCGGGCGTCGTCGCCGGGCCGGGCCGGGGTGTCCGGCGGCAGCACGATGATGCCGGAATGGTCGTCGCCGAGGCCCAGCTCCATCGCCGAGCAGATCATGCCGGCCGACATCCGGCCGTACGTCTTGCGCGCGCCGATGGTGAAGTCGCCGGGCAGCACCCCGCCGGGCAGGATCACCACGACCCGGTCGCCGGGGGCGAAGTTCCGCGCCCCGCAGACGATCTGCTGGAGTTCGCCGGTGCCGTTGGCGGTGCCGACGTCGACCAGGCAGTGCCGGATCGGCTTCTTGAAGCCGGTCAACTCCTCGATCTCGCGGACCTCACCGACGACCAGCGGACCGGTGACCGTACGGCGCAGGTCCACCACGGACTCGACCTCGATACCGAGGTCCACCAGGGCCTGTTCCAGGTCCTCGGTGGGCAGGTCGACGGGGAGGTCGACGTACTCCCGCAGCCAACTGACAGAAACTCGCATGACTCAGACCACCGTCTCCGTGACTCGTACCCGCATCGCCTACGCCCCGGCCCCGAACGCGCGGGTGAACCGCACGTCGCCCTCGGCCATGTCCCGCATGTCGCTGACCCCGTGCCGGAACATCACCGTCCGGTCGATGCCCATGCCGAACGCGAACCCGGAGTAGACCTCGGGGTCGATACCGCAGGCGCGCAGCACCCTCGGGTTGACCATGCCGCAGCCGCCCCACTCGACCCAGCGCGGGCCGTCGCGGTGCTCGGGGAACCAGACGTCGAACTCCCCCGACGGCTCGGTGAACGGGAAGTAGTGCGGACGCCAGCGGGTCTTCGCCCCCTCGCCGAACATGGCGCGGGCGAAGTGGTCGAGGGTGCCGCGCAGGTGCGCCATGGTGATGCCCCGGTCCACCACCAGGCCCTCGACCTGGTGGAAGACCGGCGCGTGGGTGGCGTCCAACTCGTCGGTGCGGTAGACCCGGCCGGGCACCACCACGTAGATGGGGGGCTTGCGGGTGAGCATGGTGCGCGCCTGCACCGGCGAGGTGTGGGTGCGCAGCACCAGGCCGGAGGAGTCCGCGCCGGGCGGCGGTGCGATGTGGAAGGTGTCCATCAGCCCGCGCGCCGGATGGTCGGCGGGGATGTTCAACGCGTCGAAGTTGGTCCACTCCAGCTCGACCTCGGGGCCCTCGGCCACCTCGTAGCCCATCCCGACGAACAGGTCGCTGATCTGCTCCATCAGGGTCGACAGCGGGTGCCGCGCCCCCCGGGGCCGCCGGTCGTACGGCAGGGTCACGTCGACCCGCTCCTCGACCAGCACCCGGGCGGCCTGCTCCCGGTCGAGCACCTCGGCGCGGGCCGCGTACGCGGACTCGATCGCCCGACGGGCCTCGTTGACCCGCTTGCCGGCGTCGGCCTTCGCGGCCGGCGGCAGCGCGCCGATCTCCCGGCGGGCCAGCGACACCGGGGACCGGTCGCCCAGGTGCGCGGGGCGCAGCGCGGTCAGCGCGTCGGGGTCGGCGGCGGCGGCGAACGCCTGCCCGGCGTCGGCCACGGCCCCGGCCAGGGCGGCCGGGTCGAGCAGGGCGACCTGCTTCGGGTCGTACGGATCGTTGCGGTAACTCATGGCGTACGGGCACTCCCTCACGGCGGCGCCGGCCCTTCCGGGCGGCTAGGCGAGTCTACGGACGCGCGGCGGTGCCGCAGCCCGCCGGTGGGAGTTACGCGCGGAGGGTAGGTCAGGCCCACCGCCCGCCGACACCGGCGGGCTGGCTAAACGAACGCCGTGGCGCGTTCCTCACGTGACCGACTCCCCTGCTGGGTGTGCGCCCGACCGAGGCCGGCGCAGTGCTCGGGCTGAAGCGTACAGGCAGACGGCGGCGGCCGCAGCCAGGTTCAGGCTCTCGGCCCGCCCGTGCAGCGGCACCCGGACCCGGGCGTCGGCGGCGGCGGTCAGCTCCCCGGGCAGGCCGTGCGCCTCGGCACCGAACAGCCAGCCGGTGGGGGCGGCGAGCCGGCCCTGGTCGGCGAGGTCGTCGAGGTCGCTGTCGCCGTACCCGGTGGTGGCGAGGACGGTGAGCCCGGCGGCGCGCAGCGCGTCGACGACGCCCCCGGGGTCGCCGGCGCGGACCACGTCGACGTGGAACAGGCTGCCGGCCGAGGCCCGCACGCACTTGCCGTTGTACGGGTCGACGGTGTCACCGGCGAAGACCACCGCGCCCGCGCCGGCCGCATCGGCGGTGCGCAGCACGGTGCCGGCGTTGCCCGGGTCACGGATGCCGGCGAGCACCGCGACCAGCCGGGGGGCGCGCGCCAGGGCGGCGTCCAGCGGCACGTCGAGGTGCCGGCAGACGGCGACCACGCCCTGCGGGGTGACGGTTTCGGTGAGCGCGGCCAGGGCCTCGTCGGTGACCTCGGAGACGGGCAGGTCGGCGCGGGCGGCACCGGCCGCCAGGTCGGCGTGCCGGTCGAGTGCGGCCGGGGTGCCGAACAGCTCCAGCACCGTGCCGGCGCGGTCGAGGGCCTCGCGGACGGCCTGCGGCCCCTCGGCCAGGAACCGGCCGGTGGCGTCGCGGTCGCGCCGGCGGTGCAGCCGGCGGGCGGCGACCACCCTGGGCGTACGTGGGGTGAACGGCCCGGTGACGGCGTCGAGGCGTCTCCCGCGCGGTGGTGACTGCATGGGAGACGCCTCGATCTGCTGCCGGGGTGGGTCAGGCGGCCTGGGCCGCGGCGCCGCCGGTGCCCTCGGCCGCCACGGCGGCGCGGGCCAGCTCGACGATCGCGGCGAACGCCGCGGCGTCGTGGACGGCCAGGTCGGCCAGGATCTTGCGGTCGACCTCGATGCCGGCCAGGCGCAGGCCCTGGATGAGCCGGTTGTAGGTCATGCCGTTGGCCCGGGCGCCAGCGTTGATGCGCTGGATCCAGAGCTGCCGGAAGTCGCCCTTGCGGTCGCGACGGTCCCGGTAGGCGTACTGCATCGAGTGCAGCACCTGCTCCTTGGCCTTGCGGTACAGCCGGGAGCGCTGACCGCGGTAGCCGCTCGCGGTCTCCAGCAGGGTACGACGCTTCTTCTGGGCGTTCACAGCCCGCTTGACGCGTGCCATCTCAACTCCTTATTCGGTAAAGGTGGCGCGCGTCAGCGGCCGAGCAGCTTCTTGATTCGCTTGACGTCAGCCTTGGCCAGCTCGACCGTGCCGGTCAGCCGCCGGGTCTGGGTGGAGGGCTTCTTCTCCAGGTTGTGGCGAAGGCCGGCCTGCTGGGCCACGATCTTGCCCTTGCCCGTCACCTTGACCCGCTTGCCCATACCCGTGTGGCTCTTCATCTTCGGCATGTGGAACGTCTCTCCCTGTTACTGGCCGCTGGGGTCAGCGGTCGGGCCGGCCTCGCCGGCTGCTGCGGTCTCGCCGGCCGCCGGGGTCGCGCCACCTGCCGGGGCGGCCGATTCCTCCGCGGCCCGGTCCCGGGGGCCACCACGGGACGCCGTGGCGGCGACCGCGGATGCCTTGACGGCCCGGTGCGGAGCGAGAACCATGATCATGTTACGGCCGTCCTGCTTCGGAGCGGCCTCGACGTATCCCAGGTCCGTGATCTCGGACTCGAGCCGGCGCAGGAGCCGGTAACCCAGCTCCGGGCGGCTCTGCTCGCGACCGCGGAACATGATCGTCACCTTGACCTTGTCGCCGGCCTTGAGGAACCGCACCACGTGACCCTTCTTGGTCTCGTAGTCGTGCGGGTCGATCTTCGGCCGGAGCTTCATCTCCTTGATGACGGTCTGCTGCTGGTTACGCCGCGCTTCGCGCGCCTTGAGTGCGCTCTCGTACTTGAACTTGCCGAAGTCCATGAGCTTGCACACCGGCGGGCGCGCCATCGGCGCAACCTCGACCAGGTCCAGGTCGACGTCCGCGGCCAGCTGCAGGGCGCGCTCCAGCGGGACGATGCCCACCTGCTCACCCTCAGGGCCGACCAGTCGGACCTCACGTGCCCGGATCTGCTCGTTCACGCGTGGTTCGACGCTGATGGGGCCTCCTCGAGTCGAGTCTGCTGCGTGGCCGACCCCGCGTGGCCCCCGGGTGGGGGCGACCCGGAAAGCAGAAGGCCCCGGCGCATGCCAGGGCCCGCTCGACCGGTCGGCACGATCACATGATCGCGCATCCGGCACCGGGACGGACCCGGAACCGGTGACCGGACCCGGCCACCTCGGGGGCGACTCGGGTGGGAGCAGGCGCTCCGCTTCGGGACCACCCACACGCCGCAGGCGGGGGCAGTCTGGTCGACGTGGCAACACTACACCCCGGCGCGACCATCCCCCAAACCGGGCCCGCAGGTCAGCACGGTACGAGAACCCCGACAGCGGGCCGGCGGAGGGGACGGGGCGGTCAGCGGAACCGGCGGAGGCGGTGCCCCGGCCGGGACGGTCAGCGGGCCGGGGTGCCGCCGAGACCGGCCAGGTGGGCCTGGTGCAGCCGGCGCAGCGCACGGACCCCGTCGACCGCGATCTCCTTGTCGGCGGCCTGGAGCGCCACCATCGGCAGCAGGTCGTCGTCGTGCAGCTCCAGGCTGGCCCACGGTGCGCCCCGGTCGAAGCGCACCCCCCGGACCACCTCCCAGGGCAGCTCGTACGAGCCGAGGATGTTGCGCACCCGGACCCCCCGGGCGTCCGCCTCGACCCGGGGCCGGGTGAACAGCAGGATGCCGAGCGCGCCGAACACGCCGAGGCCGATCATGGCGAACTGGTCGCCGCGCTGGAAGGTGCCGTAGCCCTCGCCGGTCGCCCCGGTCAACGAGGTGGCGACCAGGCTGAAGACCACCAGCAGGGCGATCGCCGAGGCCCAGCAGACGACCCGGATACGACGCGGCCTGAGACGGATCAACGCGGTGTCGCTCACCGGTCCAGTCTGCCACCCGGCCCCGGCAGACGTCGCGCCGCCACCCGCCGGGGGTGGGTCGGGTCGGGGTGATGGGGCCGGTACAGCGGTGTCCGCGAGAGGCGATGCCGCCGTACCGGCCCCGGTGCGGTCGAGCACGAGGGCACGACGGACGCGACGGACGGCGCGGCGTGTCGCGCCGCCGGGGTCAGAGCCGGCAGGCGTGGATGTTGGTGACCAGGATCGCGCGGGCACCCAACTCGTACAGCTCGTCCATGATCCGGTGGACGTCGTCGCGGAGCACCATCGCCTGCACCGCGACCCAGCCCTCCCGGTGCAGCGGGGAGACCGTCGGCGACTCGATGCCCGGGGTCAGGCCGCTGGCCCGGTCGAGCAGGCCGGCCGGCACGTCGTAGGCGAGCATCACGTACCGGCGGGCCACCAGCACCCCGTGCAGGCGACGCAGCAACTGCTCCGCCTGCGGGTGGGCCGGCGCGCCGGCCCGGCGGACCAGCACCGCCGAGGAGCGCAGCAGCGGGTCGCCGAAGACGACCAGCCCGGCCTGGCGCAGCGTCGCGCCGGTCTCCACCACGTCGGCGACGACGTCGGCGACCCCGAGCCGGATGGCGTTCTCCACCGCGCCGTCGAGCCGGATCACGTCGGCCTTGACGCCCAACTCGGCGAGGTACCGCTCGACCAGCCCCGGGTACGCGGTGGCGATCCGGTGCCCGCCCAGCTCCTGTACGTCGCCGACGTCCTCGGGACGGGCGGCGAAGCGGAAGGTGGCCCGGCCGAACGCCAGGTCGACCACCTCCTCGGCGGGCGCGCCGGAGTCGATCAGCAGGTCCCGGCCGGTGATCCCGACGTCGAGGTCACCCGAGCCGACGTAGGTGGCGATGTCCTTCGGGCGCAGGTAGAAGAACTCGATGTCGTTGGCCTCGTCCGGGCAGACCAGGTCCTTGGGGTCGGTGCGCTGGCGGTAGCCCGCCTCACGCAGCATCTGGGCGGCCTTCTCGGCCAGGGCCCCCTTGTTGGGTACGGCGACACGCAGCATGACGGAGTGCTCCTTCGATCGGATCAGATCAACGACGCGGGCGCACTCACAGATGTCGGTAGACGTCCTTCAGCTCCAGACCGCTGGCCAGCATCAGCACCTGCACCTGGTACAGCAGCTGGGAGATCTCCTCGGCGGTACGCTCCGGGCCCTCGTGCTCGGCGGCCATCCACGACTCGGCCGCCTCCTCGACGACCTTCTTGCCGACGAAGTGCACCCCCTTGGCCAGGGCGTCGACCGTGCCGGAACCCGGCGTGCCGGCGGCGGCCTTGGCCTGGAGCTCGGCGAACAACTCCTCGAACGTCTTCACGGAACCGGATTCTTCCAGCCACCCACCGACGCCGTGTGCTCCGGGGTCCGGCCGGGTCACCCCGCCCACACCCCGTTCCCGCAGGCTGGGACGGGCCCGGGGAGGCCGGGCGCTCCGGCCGGCCGGGACGCGGGTCACCGGCCACCGGCAACGGGCCGGACACGTTTACACATCGATCTCTCATCTACCTGATGGGACACCCTTCGAGGGATCGGTGGTCTTCTCTATCCTGGCGGCCATGGTCAGCAGCAGCTCACGTACCCGCGCCGCCGCCACCGCCGCCGTGCTCCTCGTCGCCGTGGCCGGATGCGCACCGCAGGACCCCACACCCACCCCCGACGCCGTCCCCACCGCGGCGTCCTGTGCCAAGGACAGCCTGAAGACCCGCACGCCCGGCAAGCTCACCGTCGCCACCGACGAACCCGCGTACGAGCCGTGGTTCAAGGGCGACAAGCCCGACACCGGCGAGGGTTTCGAGTCCGCCGTCGCGTACGCGGTCGCCGAGAAGCTCGGCTACGCCCGGACCGACGTCACCTGGACCCGGGTCAAGTTCGACACCGCCATCGCCCCCGGCCCGAAGACCTTCGACTTCGACATCAACCAGTTCTCCATCACCGAGGAACGCAAGCAGGCGGTCGACTTCTCCGCCCCGTACTACCTGGTGCGGCAGACGGTCATCGCGCTCAAGTCGTCGAAGATCGCCGGGAAGAAGTCGGTGGCGGACCTGAAGAACGCCAAGCTCGGCGCGCAGGTCGGCACGACCAGCTACCAGGCGATCACCGCCCTGATCAAGCCCTCGGTCAAGCCGCAGGTCTACAACAGCAACGACGACGCCAAGAAGGCCCTGCAGAACGGTCAGCTCGACGGGCTGGTGGTCGACCTGCCGACCGCGTTCTACATCACCGGTTCGGAACTCACCGACGCCACCATCGTCGGTCAACTGCCGCAGGTGGGCGCGCCGGAGGCGTTCGGGCTGCTGCTGGACAAGGACTCCCCGCTGACCCTGTGCGTCAGCCGGACGGTGGGTGAACTCGCCGAGGCCGGCACGCTCAAGCAGCTGGAGCAGAAGTGGCTCGCCCAGGTGGCGGGGGCGACCGAACTCCAGTGAGCCGGGTGTCAGCAGGCAACGACAGCCCGGTGGTGGACCGGCCGCACCTCCCGTCGACGGCGCAGCGGCGGCGGGCCGCGTACCGACGCCGGCAGACGACCCGCAGCGTGCTGGTCGCCGCCGCCTCCACGGCGGTGCTCGGCACGCTGCTGGTCGTCGCGGTCACCGGTGCACCCGGCTGGGAGCGGGTCCGCCGGTCGTTCCTCGACCCGCAGATCGCCCGCGACGCCCTGCCGGAGGTGCTCGTCGGGCTGTGGCTCAACGTCCGGCTGCTGGTCTGCTGTGCCGTCGGGGCGCTGCTGCTCGGCCTGCTGATCGCGCTGCTGCGGACCCTGCGCGGGCCGGTCTTCTTCCCGGTCCGCGCGCTCGCCACCGGTTACACGTACACCTTCCGCGGCCTGCCGCTGATCATCGTGCTGTACGTGCTCACCCTCGGCGTGCCCGGCCTGCGGTTGCAGGGGATGCCACCGGTGCTGGTGCTCGGCGGGCTGGCGCTGGTGCTCACCTACGGCGGCTACCTGGCGGAGGTGTTCCGGGCCGGCATCGAGTCGGTCCACCCCAGCCAGCTCGCGGCGGCCC
Source organism: Micromonospora sp. S-DT3-3-22 (assembly GCF_015354745.1). Lineage (NCBI taxonomy): Bacteria > Bacillati > Actinomycetota > Actinomycetes > Micromonosporales > Micromonosporaceae > Micromonospora > Micromonospora sp. S-DT3-3-22. The sequence goes on along the minus strand of NZ_JACGMO010000048.1, from coordinate 10,049 downwards.
GCTCGCTGGGGCTGACCTACCGGCAGACCATGCGGCACGTGGTGCTGCCGCAGGCCGTCCGGCGGGTCGCGCCGCCGCTGCTCAACGACGTGGTGGCGTTGCAGAAGGACGTCGGCCTGGTCTCCCTGGCCGGCCCGATCGACGCCGTCCGGGCGGCACAGATCGCCACCGCGCAGACCTTCAACTACACCCCGTACATCGTGGCCGGGGTGCTGTTCGTGCTGCTCGCCATCCCGCTGATCGCGGTCACCGACTGGGTGACGCTGCGCGCGGCCCGACGCCAGTCCGGAGGCTGAGCATGACCGTGCTGACCTGCCGGGGGGTACGCAAGGAGTTCGGCGGCCGGGTGGTGCTCGACGGGCTCGACCTGAGCGTCGACGAGCATCAGGTGGTCGCCCTGATCGGGGCGTCCGGGTCGGGCAAATCGACGCTGCTGCGCTGCGTCAACCTGCTGGAGGAACTCGACGACGGGACCATCACGCTCGACGGCGAGGAGATCTCCGACCCCCGGGTCGACCCCGACCGGGTCCGTCGGCGCATCGGCATGGTCTTCCAGTCGTACAACCTGTTTCCGCACCTGAGCGTTCTGGAGAACGTCACCCTCGCGCCGCGCCGGGTGCACCGGCGGGCACGGGCCGACGCCGAGGCGCAGGCCCGGGAACTGCTCGCCCGGGTCGGGTTGGCCGACCGGGCGGACGCCTACCCGGACCGGCTCTCCGGCGGCCAGCAGCAGCGGGTGGCGATCGTCCGGGCGCTGGCCAACTCGCCCCGGCTGATGCTGCTGGACGAGGTCACCTCGGCGCTCGACCCGGAGCTGGTCGGGGAGGTGCTGGCGATGATCCGGGACCTCAAGGCCGACGGGATGACGATGGTGCTGGCCACCCACGAGATGGGGTTCGCCCGGGAGGTCGCCGACCAGGTCTGCTTCCTCGACGCCGGCCGGGTGGTCGAGGCCGGGCCGCCCGCGCAGGTGTTCGGCGAACCGACCCAGCCGCGGACCCGGCAGTTCCTCAGGCGGATCATCGAGGCCGGCCGGCTGTAGCGTCGTGCCCTCAAGTGGGGTGATGTTGCGGGGTCCGCGTCCGTCGGACCCCGCAACATCGCCACACCAGGCCGAACCGCACGGCCCCGGCGGGGCGTCAGCCGGCGAAGCCGACCCGGTGGCCGTTGGCGGTGGTGACGGCCCGGACCGCCAGCGCGGCGTCCAGGGCGGCCACCGTCGCCGACCAGCCCTTGTCCTCGGCCGAGCCGGGCAGCCCGGCCCGGTCCCGGGCCTGGTCGAGGTTCTCCACGGTCAGCACCCCGTGCGCCACCGGCTTGCCCTCGTCCAGGGCGACCCGGGTCAGGCCGTCGGTCACCGACCGGCAGACGTAGTCGAAGTGGGCGGTCGCACCCCGGACGACCACGCCCAGCGCCACCACCACGTCGCAGCGCCGGGCCAGCGCCTGCGCCACCACCGGCAGCTCCACCGAGCCGGCCACCCGGGCCGTCACGACCCGCGCCCCGCACGCCTGCGCGGCGGCCACCGCCCGGTCGAGCATGTGGTCGGTCAGCTCGCCGTGCCAGCGCGCCGCCACCACCCCGACGGTCAGCCCGGCGGCGTCCACCGGGGTCACTCCGGGTTCACCGAAACCCGCCATCGTCATGCTCCGATCTCGTCGCCGGGGACCGGCCGGCCCATCGGGGCCTCGGTCACCTCATCCAGCTCGTCCAACAGGTGGCCCATCCGGTCCCGCTTGGTCCGCAGGTAGCGGACGTTCTCCGGGTGCGGCCGGACCGGCAACCCCTCCCGGCCGGTGACGGTCAGCCCGTACCCCTCCAGCCCGGCCCGCTTGGCCGGGTTGTTGGTGAGCAGCCGCATCGAGCGCACCCCCAGGTCGTAGAGGATCTGCGCGCCGGTGCCGTAGTCCCGGGCGTCGGCCGGCAGCCCCAGGTCGAGGTTCGCGTCCACGGTGTCGCGGCCCTGGTCCTGGAGCTGGTACGCCTGGAGCTTGTGCAGCAGGCCGATGCCGCGCCCCTCGTGCCCGCGCACGTAGAGCACCACGCCCCGCCCCTCCCGGGCGACCCGGGCCAGCGACGCCTGCAACTGCGGCCCGCAGTCGCAGCGCAGCGACCCGAAGACGTCCCCGGTCAGGCACTCGGAGTGCACCCGGACCAGCACGTCCTCGCCGTCGCCCAGCTCACCGAAGACCAGCGCGACGTGCTCGGCCGGGTCGTGTTCGGCCCGGTAGCCCAGCGCCCGGAACACCCCGTACGGGGTGGGCATCCGCGCCTGCGCGACCTGCTCCACCTGCTTCTCGTGCCGCCGCCGGTACGCCACCAGATCGGCGATGGTGACCAGGGTGAGCGAGTGCTCGGCGCAGAACTTCTCCAGGTCCGGCAGGCGCATCATGGTGCCGTCGTCGTTGACCAGCTCGCAGAGCACCCCGGCGGGACGCAGCCCGGCCAGCCGGGTCAGGTCGACTGCCGCCTCGGTGTGGCCGGGACGACGCAGCACCCCGCCGGCGCGGGCCCGCAGCGGCACCACGTGGCCGGGGCGGGCCAGGTCCGTCGGGTCGGTGCCGGGGTCGGCGAGCAGCCGGATGGTGTGCGCCCGGTCGGCGGCCGAGATGCCGGTGCTGACCCCCTCCCGGGCGTCCACGGTCACCGTGTAGGCGGTGCCGCGCCGGTCCTGGTTGGTGTGGTGCATCGGCGGCAGGTCCAGCCGGTCGCACTCCGCCTCGGTCAGCGGGACGCAGACGTAGCCGGAGGTCCAGCGGACCATGAAGGCGAGCAGCTCCGGGGTGGCCAGCTCGGCGGCGAAGATCAGGTCGCCCTCGTTCTCCCGGTCCTCGTCGTCGACCACCACGACGGGCCGGCCGGCGGCGATGTCCGCCACCGCCTCCTCGATCCGGGCGAAGGTGACCGCCTGGGTGCTCATGCCACGACCTCCGAGTAGGTGGACGGGATCGGTGTCGACGCCGCACGGCTGGCCCGCGAGCTGCGCCACCAGGCGGCGAAACCCCAGCCGCACAGTGCGCCGTAGACGAGGTACATCGCCGCCGAGGGGTAGAAGCCGCCACGCAGCAGCAGCGGTACGCCGACCGCGTCCACCGCGATCCAGACCAGCCAGAAGTCCACCCAGCCCCGGGCCATCCCGTAGGTGGCCAGCAGGCTGCCGGTGAGGATCCAGGCGTCCGGCAGCGGGCCCCACGAGCCGAGCGCGGCGAGCAGCGGGTAGCCGAGGGCGGTGCCGAGCACGGCGGCCAGCAGCAGACCGAGCCGTTCCCGGCCGGTGGCCCAGCGGGGGCTGACCGCCGGGGCGTCCCCGCCCTGGCGGCGGTTGCGCGACCAGCGCCACCAGCCGTAGACGCTGACCGCGAAGAAGAAGACCTGCCGGCCGGCCTGGCCGTAGAGGTCGTGCGCCTGCGGGGTGGCGAACACCCCGCCGAGGAAGACGGTGAACAGCAGCCCGTTGCCGATCATGCCGACCGGCCAGGCCCAGACCAGCCGGCGCAGCCCGAGCAGCGCCGAGACCAGCCCGAAGGCGTTGCCGACGATCTCCCGGACCAGCACCGGGGAACCGACGACGTGCACCTGCGCGTCGAGCAGCCAGCCGACCGGGCCGGTCACCGCGCCCCTCCGACGGCGTCGCCGGGCAGCGCCGGGGCAGTGCCGCCGGGTCCGACCGGGCCGGCGGGCAGGCGGGCGTCGAGGAGGCGCTCGACGTACTTGGCCAGCACGTCCACCTCCAGGTTGACCGGGGCGCCGACCCCCCGGCCGCCGAGCGTGGTGAGCTTGAGGGTGGTGGGGATCAGCCCGACGGCGAACCAGTCGTCGCCGACCGCCGCCACCGTCAGCGACACCCCGTCGACGGTGATCGAGCCCTTCTCCACCACGTACCGGGCCAGCGCGGTGGGCAGCCGGAACCGCAGCGTCTCCCACTGCGCGGCCGGTTCCCGGGAGAGCACCTCGCCGACGCCGTCGACATGGCCCTGCACCAGGTGCCCGCCGAGCCGGCTGTTCAGCGCGGCGGCCCGCTCCAGGTTGACCGGGTCGCCGGGGCGCAGCCCGCCGAGCGCCGAGCGGCGCAGCGTCTCGCCCATCACGTCGGCGGTGAACACCCCGCCGTCGACGTCGACCACGGTCAGACAGACCCCGTTGACCGCGATGGAGTCGCCGTGCCGGGCGTCGGAGGTGACCAGCGGGCCGCGGATCGCGACCAGCGCCGAGTCACCCCCGGTGTCGGCGATCCGGACGACCTCGCCCAACTCCTCGACGATGCCGGTGAACATCTCAGGCCTCCCTCTTCCGGGGCAGCGCGGTGATCCTCAGGTCGGACCCGACCCGGGTGACGTCGGTGATTTCCAGATCGATGGCGTCGGCGATGGTCGTCACACCCGCGTCGACGAGCGCGGTCGGGCCGGCCCCGAGCAGCTTCGGCGCGACGTACCCGACGACCCGGTCGACCAGGCCGGCGGCGAGGAACGCCCCGGCCAGCCGGGGGCCGCCCTCCAGCAGCGCGGCGCGTACCCCCCGGTGGTGCAGTTCGGCCAGCAGGGCCGGCAGGTCGACCCGGCCGTCCGGGCCGGCGCCGACCTCGGCGACGGTGGCGATCCAGGTACGGGCGGCGCCGTCGCGGACCCGGGCGTCGGCGGGGGTACGCCCCGCACTGTCCACCACCACCCGCAGCGGCTGGCGGATCGCCAGGGTGCCGTCACGCAGGTTGCGGGCGGTCAGCCGGGGATCGTCGGCGAGCACGGTGCCGACCCCGGCGATGACCGCGTCGACCGTGCCGCGCAACGCGTGCACGTCCATCCGGGCGGCCTCGGAGGTGATCCACATGCTGCTGCCGTCGGCCGCCGCGGACCGGCCGTCGAGGGTCGCGGCGTACTTCCAGATCAGGTACGGCCAACCGCGCCGCATCGAGGTCAGCCAGGCGACGTTGCCGGCCTCGGCCTCGTCGGCGCGTACCCCGGACTCGACCCGCACCCCGGCGGCGCGCAGGGTGGCGGCGCCGCCCGAGGCGACCGGGTTGGGATCGGGTACGGCGATGACCACCCGGGCGATGCCGGCGCGGATCAGCGCGTGACTGCACGGGCCGGTGCGACCGGTGTGGTCGCAGGGTTCCAGGGTGACCACGGCGGTGCCGCCCCGGGCCCGCTCGCCGGCCTGGGCGAGCGCGACGATCTCGGCGTGCGGCCCGCCGGTGTAGGCGTGGAAGCCCTCCCCGACGACGACGCCGTCCGCGTCGAGCAGCACGCAGCCGACGACCGGGTTGGGGCTGGTGGTACCGAGGCCCCGCGCGCCCAGTTCGATGGCACGACGCATCGCCTCGTCCACGGAGACGCCGCCCATGCCCTGCCCTCTCGCTCGCCGGTCCCCGCGCGGGCGGTACGGGAGCAGGCGGGCAGGCGGTGGCGGAACCGGGAACGGCAGGGCCGCCCCCGGCAGGCCCACGCGGTCGCAGAGGCGCTCGCGCAGGCCCGCCCCGCCCGCGCGCTGTCTCCCATCCGGACTGTCGGGGGTGCGGACGGACCGCTCCCCCACCGTCGGCCCCGGATTCTCACCAGGTCCACCGGGCGGCACAGCCGTCCGGGTCGCGGGCTTACCACGTCGAGCGTGGATCACCGCCGGTTCGGAATTTCACCGAGCCCCGCCAGCGCGTGGTGGGTACATGCGAAGTCTTACACGTCACCCCGGGAGGTTCGCCACCTCCAGCGTGCTACTTCACACCCCGTCGGCACGTCGCCGGTCGACCGCGACGTATGACCCCGGTTGGCTCTTGGCGACCGTTTTCATCTCACTGGCCACGGCGATCGCGGCCAGCGGGTCGGTGAAGCGCTTACGGGAGTCGGAGAGCGAGACGCCGATCGACAGGGTGACCAGGGCGGCCCGGCGGATGTTGCCCCGCCGGTCCTTCAGCTCGACGAAGCCGCGTTCCCGGTCGGTCGGGTCGTAGAGGGTGTCGGCGGTCTTCTCGAAGTCGACCACGGCCCGGGAGGTCAGCGGGCGGATCTGGTCGGGGGCGCAGACGATCACGAAGTCGTCGCCGCCGACGTGGCCGAGGAAGGCCGGCGGCAGCCCGATCGCGACCACCGCCCGGTGCAGGCTGCGGGCCAGCGCGGAGATGAACTCGTCGCCCCGGACGAAGCCGTACCGGTCGTTGACGCTCTTGAACCGGTCGATGTCGATGTAGCCGACGGCGTAGTCGACGCCGCTGCGGACCCGGTCGCTGATCTCCCGGCGGATCCGGCTGTTGCCGGGCAGGCCGGTCAGCGGGGAGACCTCGCGGAACTCCTTGTTGCGGCGCAGCGTGGAGCTGACCCGGGCCACCAGCTCGGCGGTGTCGAACGGCTTGACCAGGTAGTCGTCGGCGCCGGCGCTGAGCCCGTGCACCTTGTCCACGGTCATGCCCTTGGCGGTCAACATGATCACCGGCAGGGCCGAGGTGATCGGGTTGGCGCGCAGCCGGCGGGTCAGCTCCAGGCCGTCGATGCGCGGCATCATCAGGTCGACCACGGCCAGGTCCGGCTTGTGCTGCTCGATCATGTCGAGCGCCTCCTGGCCGTCACCGGCGTGCAGCACCTCGAAGCCGTGCAGCCGCAGGTTGAACTCGACGAAACGGGCGATGTCCTCGTCGTCGTCGACGACCAGGATCACGTCGGGGCGGTCGCCGGTGGGCTCCACCTCAGGCCCCGGCGTTGGCGCGCTCCGCCAGCCCGCGCAGGCGGCGGACCGCCTCGGCCGGGTCGTCCGCCCCGTACACGGCGGTGCCGGCGACGAAGGCGTCCGCGCCGGCCGCCGCGGCCTGCTCGATGGTGTCGGCGGCGATCCCGCCGTCGACCTCGATGCGCAGTTCCAGGTGCCCGCTGTCGACGTGCCGCCGGGCCGCCCGCACCTTGTCCAGTAGTTGCGGGATGAACCGCTGCCCGCCGAAGCCGGCCTTGATCGTCATGATCAGCAGGGTGTCGAAGCTGGGCAGCAGGTCGAGGTACGGCTCGATCGGGGTGTCCCGGTCGATGGCCAACCCGGCCTTGGCCCCGGCCGAGCGGAGATCCTTGGCGAGGGCGACCGGGTCGTCGCACGCCTCGGCGTGGAAGGTGACGTTGTACGCGCCGGCGTCGGCGTAACCGGGGGCCCACCGCCGCGGGTCGGTGATCATGAGGTGCACGTCGAACGGGAGCCGGGTCACCGCCCGCAGGCTCTGCACCACCGGCAGGCCGATGGTCAGGTTGGGCACGAAGTGGTTGTCCATCACGTCGACGTGCAGCCAGTCCGCGGCGTCCTCGACGGCGCGGACTTCATCGGCGAGGCGGGCGAAATCGGCGGCGAGGATGCTGGGCGCGATGATCGACGGCGGTACGGTCACAGGGCAAGTGTACGAACGCGGCCATCCGCCGCGGACGGCACGGCACCATGAGCGACGCCCTGTGACCCAGGCGTGACCCGTGGTGCACCATCGGCTCCTTTCGCGGGGAGTCGGGGACGAAGAGCCGGTGCCGACTGGCCGAACGGCCCGCAAGAGGCAACACTCCATCAGGGACGGTCACGTATGATGCTCGCCCGGCGGCGGGCACGCCGGGCGGGGCACGGCGACGGGCCGTCAATCCCCGGAAAGGGCGGACGATGCGACGGTTGCTCGTGGCGCTGGCGCTGGCCGGCACGGTGACGGTGGCGCTCAGCGGCTGCGTGCCGCAGCACGGCGCCGACGGCGACCTGCTCGACGACTGGCCGGTGCTGCCGGTGGCCCAGTCGTTCGTGCCCGCCACGGACGCCTGCCTGCCCCGGATCACCCCGGTCGTGCAGGCCGGCACCTACGAGACGGTGGACTGCGCACGCAGCCACCTGGCCGAGACCATCCACGTCGGCACGTTCACCGGCTCGGTGACCCGGGGTGAGCGGCCCGAGCCGGGCTCCGCCGCGTTGCGCCCCGCCCGCACCGAGTGCGACCAGCGGGCCCGGGACGTCCTCGGTGGCGACTGGCACTCGGCCCGGCTGACGATGAACATCGCGCTGCCGGCCAACTCGGCGTGGAACAGCGGCGCCCGCTGGTTCCGGTGCGATCTCAGCGAGACCGACAGCATCGACAACACCCGGCCGGTGAACCGGGTCGGCAGCCTGCGCGGGGCGATGATCGGCGACAATCCGCTCAGCCACCGCTGCTTCGATCCCAAGCTGATCGGCAACAATCTCAACTACATGGCCCCGGTGCTCTGCTCCGAGCCGCACCGCGCCGAGTTCGTCGGCGTCTACCTGGAACGCAGCGACCTGAGCTGGGCCGATTTCAGCCAAGCCAACCAGCGGGTGCACCGGCGGTGCATGGCGTTGATCGCCGGCTTCGCCGAGGTGCCCAACAACAGCGAACTGCCGTACCGGGCCGGGTCGATCTTCTATCCGCCGTCGCAGCGGGAGTGGGAGGAGGGCGACCGGGGCATCCGCTGCTTCCTGTGGAGCGACGACCGGAAGCTGACCCGATCGATGCGCGGCGCCGGCCCCAAGGGCCTCCCCGCCATCTGACCCCGACCCGCCCGTCCCCACCCCCATCGCCGTCCTCACCCCGTCGCCGTCGCCCGCCCTCGGTGATCAAGAGGTTTGCGTCATCCGACGACGGATCGTTGACGCAATTCTCTTGATCACCGGGGACGGTCGGGACGGACGAGGCGGGGCGGGGCGGGTGGGGTCAGGTGCGGCGGAGGAGGGCCAGGAACATGGCGTCGGTGCCGTGGCGGTGCGGCCAGAGCTGGACGGTGGGGCCGTCGCCCAGGCCGGGCATGCCCGGCGGCAGGACCGTCCGGGCGTCGACGAAGTCCGCCGGTACCCGGGCGCGGCGGGCGGCCTCGGTGACCGTCACGTGCGTCTCCACCGTGTGCGGGGAACAGGTGACGTAGGCGACCAGACCACCGGGCCGGGTCGCCCGCAGCGCGGCGGTGAGCAGTTCCCGCTGCAACCGGGTCAACGGCGGCAGGTCCGACGGCTGCCGCCGCCAGCGCGACTCGGGCCGGCGGCGCAGCGACCCCAGCCCGGTGCACGGGGCGTCGACCAGCACCCGGTCGAAGTGCCCCTCCGGCAGCTTCGGATCGGCCCCGACCGTGCGACCGTCGGTGTGCAGCACGGTCACCGGCAGCCCCCAGGTGGCCTGCTCGACCAGCCGGGCCCGGTGCTCCGAGACCTCCACCGCGGTCAGCCGGGCACCCCGCTGCGCGGCGAGCGCGCCGAGCAGGCCCGCCTTGCCACCGGGCCCCGCGCACAGGTCCAGCCAGCGACCGTCGTGACCGTCCAGCGGGGCCGTGGCCAACGCGTTCGCCACCAGCTGGGAACCCTCGTCCTGCACGTGCGCCCGGCCGTCGGCCAGCGCCGGGAGGTCACCCGGCGCGCCACCGGCCAGGTAGACCGCGTACGGGGAGAACGCTCCCGGCGCGCCGCCGACCTTGTCGGCCAGCTCGGCCGGGTCGACCCGGCCCGGACGGGCGCACAGGTGCACCGGCGGGCGCTCGTTGTCCTCGATCAGCAGCCGGGTCACCTCGCCCAGGTCACCACCGAGGGCGTCGGCGAAGGCCCGCACGATCCACTGCGGGTGGCTGTAGGTCACGGACAGGTGGCCGATCGGGTCGGCGGCCATGGTCGGGGCCAGCTTGGCCGTCCACGCGTCGACGTCCTGGCCGGCCACCTCGCGCAGCACCGCGTTGGCGAAGCCGGTGGCCCCCTCCCCCACCGTGCGCACCAGGTCGACCGTGGAGGAGACGGCGGCGTGCGCCGGGACCCGGGTGTGCAGCAGCTGGTAGGCGCCGAGCCGCAACGCGTCGCGTACCGGCGGGTCGATCCGCGCGACGTCCCGGCCGGCCGCGGCGGTGAGGATCGTGTCGAGGGTGCCGAGCTGCCGCAGGGTGCCGTAGGTCAGCTCGGTGGCGAAGGCTGCGTCCCGCCCGGCCAGCCCCTGCTCGCGCAGGATCGCCGGCAGCACCAGATTGGCGTACGCGTCGTCGCGGTGCACCGCCGCGACCGCCTGGTAGGCGGCGTAGCGGGGCAGGTCCACGGCCGGGCGGACCGGTCGGCCGGGTCGCCCGGTA